>JBAZPO010000006.1 GCA_041648175.1 Desulfobaccales bacterium
GGGAGAGGGTTTGGGAGAGGGGGGAGGGGCTGTCCGCCCCTCGCCTCCTCTCCCAAGACTACTGCGGCATTCGCCTGATCCGCGCTCCCAGGGCTGAGAGTTTTTCCACCAGGCGAGCGTAGCCCCGGTCCAGGTGGTAGACCCGGAGGATTTCGGTAGTGCCCGCCGCGGCCAGGCCGGCGATGACCAGAGAGGCGCTGGCGCGCAAGTCTGTGGCCATGACCGGCGCGCCCTGGAGATGTTTACAGCCCCGGACCACCGCCAGGTTGCCGTTCACGGTGATGTCGGCGCCCAGGCGCTTGAGTTCGCTGACGTGCATGAAGCGATTTTCGAAGATGGTCTCGGTGATGACGCTGGCTCCCTTGGCCAGGGACATGAGGGCCATGAACTGGGCCTGCATATCCGTGGCAAAGCCGGGATAGGGATGGGTGCGGATATCGACGGAGGTGAGGGTGCCGCCGGGGTGGACGGTGATGCGTCCGGCCTCCGCGGTGAGGCGCACGCCGGCTTCGGTGAATTTTCCCATGATGGCGGTGAGATGCGGGATGGGGGCGTTCACCAGGGTGACCTCGCCACGGGTCAAGGCCGCGGCCGCCATGTAGGTGCCGGCCTCGATGCGGTCGGTCATGATGCTATATGACGCGGGCTTTAGTTCCTTGACCCCGTGGATGGTGAGGACGTCGGTGTCGATGCCCTCGATTTCGGCTCCCATGGCGAGAAGAAACCGGGCCAGATCCCCGACCTCGGGCTCCAACGCGGCGTTTTTCAGTACGGTGGTGCCCTTGGCCAGAGTGGCGGCCATCATCAGGTTTTCCGTGCCGGTGACCGTGGGGGTCTCGAAATAGATTTCCGCGCCCTGCAAGCGCTTGGCATTGGCCTCGACGTAACCTTGGGCCAGGTTGATCTTCACCCCCATGGCCTCCAGGCCCTTGAGGTGGAGATTGATGGGCCGGGCGCCGATGGCGCAGCCGCCGGGGAGTGACACCCGGGCCTGGCGGGCCCGGGCCAAAAGCGGCCCCAGGACCAGAACCGCGGCCCGCATGGTCTTGACCAACTCATAGGGGGCCTCGAAGCTGGTCAGGTCGCCGCTGTTTACCAAGAGCGGCGGACCTGGGCGGCCGCACTCGCACGCTTCCGGTTCCCCATCCTTAAAACTGACTCCCATGTTGGCCAGGAGCCGCTTGATGGTGCGGATGTCCGCCAGGGGCGGCACGTTATAGAGCCGGTGCTCCCCCGGGGCCAGCAGCGTCGCGGCAATAATGGGCAGTGCGGCGTTTTTGGCGCCGCTGATCTCAACTTCCCCGGAAAGGGGGATTCCGCCTTCGATGACGATTTTATCTATTTCGAATTTCTCCTGAGATGTTATTTAAAGGATTACGTTTTATTTTTTGGAGGATTTTTCAGAAAGACTTTCTTCTGCCTTAACTTTTATATCTACTGGGTCATCGCCAATTGCCAAATCCAATGCAGCCGGTATGAGGCGCGAATTAAGTATGCCATTTTCTGGACTGTTTGGCTCAAACATATTAGAAGGTAAATTTTCATTGTTTAAAGCTCGTTTTATAAACGGAGAAAGGTTATCCACTATCTGCTTATTAATATTAGAATCATTAGTCTCTTTGGTTAATTTTATTATTTTTCGGGCTTTTTCGATCTCAAGAATATCATTTTTCAGTTCAATGGTTCTAGTGACTTCCTTAAACCGGTTTATCATAGGCCTCCAAAGCTGAATTGTTTTTAATAACCCAAGAATTAAAAAGGCTAAGGCGATATCTATATTTATTACAACTTGTCCAGGTGAGCTGAATTTAATTGACGACAGCACTGGTTTTGTAATCTTGAGATCTAAATCGCTTACTTTTGCAAGAGTATCTAAGAGGTCAGAAGATGCACCGATCATTTCATCTATTTTAGCCATTATTCTTAATAATTCTTGCCAAGAAATGATAGCCCCTGACGTTTTTCTTACAAATAATTGACCTTTGAGTCTATCGATGAGCATAATCTCTTCAGAAGTCTGATACTTAACAATAAATTCTAGCGCTCGGAACCCAAACCGCGTTCCGTTTTCTTCGCGACGTTTCCAAACCAAGAACCCAGGAATATCATTATAATTGTCAATACGAACCCAAATTAAGCTTTTAAGTTTAAAAGGGAACGAATTTTCGGTATCTAAACCGAAACCGACTACTGACTTATTAATAACTTTAGCCTTAATCCATTCGGTTCCGTCTGAAGAAACCCAAGCGTCAAAATGAACGATTTCTCTGGGGTAACGTCTTCTATCTGTTGCCATCTGGAGTCTACCCAGAGTAATATCTACATCAAATTGATTGATAGGAACATAAGACATAATTCCACGTTTAATAAGCTTTTTATAATGGCTATATGTTCTTTGGCTTATTGGGCTTCGGTCTTTGCTCTTTAAAAAATGATTTACACTATCGAGCGATGTTTTACCGCGATTTTCTAAAAAATACTCATAACCCTTTAGTGCGTCAACGAATTTTGCTGCCATTGGCGGCCCCTCTTAGTTATTCTTTAATCATCCTTTTTTGTGCTATACGGATATATTTCTCATGAACTTCGTAACCTACATATTGTCTATTACTTTGGATTGAAGCAATTGCAGTCTGGCCACTTCCCATAAAGGGGTCCAACACAACTTCGCCTTTATAGGTATAAAGTTGAATTAGTCGATATGGAAGGTCTATCGGGAATGGGGCTGGATGGCCGATGCTTTTAGCCGAGGCCGCCGAGAAGGTCCAGATGCTTTTGGTAAATTCCAGAAATTCGTCTCGGGAGATGGTGACTCGTCTTTTTGTGGGATTTTTACGGGCGAAGGTGCCTTTAGAAAAAACTAAAATATATTCATGTACATCCCTTAGCGTCGGATTAGATGGAGAGCGCCAACTGCCCCATGCAGTTGAATTGTTGGCGCTGGCGGCTTTGTTCCAGATGATTTCCCCCCGCATGAGAAAGCCGATATCCACCATGCCCTGAATAATATAAGCGTGTAAGGGGATATAAGGCTTACGGCCCAAATTGGCGATGTTGATGCATGCTCTTCCGCCTGGGACCAAGACCCGGTAAACTTCACGCCAAACCCTATTCAGAAATTCGAGATACTCTTCTAATGTAAGGTTCTCGTCATAATCTTTCCCCACGTTATATGGCGGTGAGGTGACCATAAGGTGAACGCTGTGGTCCTTCAGTTCGCTCATGTCCTCGGAAGACTTGGGGAGGATTTTGTTCTGGAACTCCTTCGGCACCGAATTTTCGAAATAATCCACGGTTGCGGCCTGTGGCACCTGGGAGTAGAGTTTGCCGGCATAGAAGGCTGAGGAATCGTGGGATATTCTCCCCGAGGTGCCAAAGGCGCTGGTGCGGGTCTTCTTTTTCGGGGGATTATTCTTCATCTATGAGATAATTTCAGGCAAGAATTATTGAGCTACAGCCAATGGGCTTGGCCAAGCGTCTCCTCAAACCCGAGGCGGCGCGTCGCTTAAGCCCCCATGTCCCTGATTTTACCATGGTTTATCCCGGGCCTGTATGGTAGGATATAACATTGCGGTGCTTTAGGCAAGGAATGGAACTTATGGATTGGTGGTTGTTAGCTGGGGTGCCGGTCACGTCGTTCATCGTGGCGCTGTCCGGGGCTTTGATGCCCGGGCCGCTGTTGACCCTGACCGTGGGGGAGGCGGCCCGGCGCGGATTTTGGGCCGGTCCCCTGATCATTTTAGGCCATGCCTTGTTAGAATTGGCCCTGGTCCTGTTGCTCCTGGCCGGGGTGGGTGTCTGGCTGCATCGCCCGCTGATCCTGGGTCTGGTGGGTCTGGTGGGCGCGGTTATGCTGGCCTGGATGGGCCTGGGGCTCTTCAAGGCCTCTCGCCACAGCCGCCTGGAGTTCGACCCGCATGAGGCCTCCGGGCTCAATCCGGTCGTGGCCGGGGTGCTCATGAGCGCCGCCAATCCTTACTGGCTCATCTGGTGGCTCACCATCGGGCTGGGCTATGTCATGTTTTCCATGAAATACGGTCTGCTGGGGGTGGCGCTGTTCTTCATCGGCCACATCCTGGCCGACTTCGCCTGGTACACCCTGGTATCCGGCGCGGTGGCCCAAGGCCGCCGCTTTATCTCGGACCGGGTCTACCGCGGTTTTCTGGCCGGGTGCGCGGTTTTTCTCATCGGGTTCGGAGGCTACTTCGGTATTCAGGGAGTGAATTTTCTGCTAAATTCTTGAAATCAAGGGACGGACCTATACTCGTTGCCAAGAGGTATTCTTTCTCCCCCCTCACCCTAACCCTCTCCCCCCGCTGGGGGGAGAGGGGATAAGAGGAAGGACCTTTTGGCAAATGTTATTGGTGTCCGCCTGGTTTGAGGGCGCACACGCAGGTGTGCCCCTACAGGGAGCTATCATACATGATTCAAAAGGGACTGACCGTAGGGTTATTGGAAGTGAACTGTTATATCCTGGGCGATGAGGTGACCAAGGAAGCCGTGGTCATCGATCCGGGGGGCGACGAGGACGAGATTCTCGAGGTTTTGAACCATAATAAATTCCAACTGAAACTGATCATTGACACCCATGGTCATTTTGACCATGTGGACGCCAACCAGCCTTTGAAAGCCGCCACAGGGGCCAAGATCGCCATCCACGAAGCCGATGCCCAGATGCTGGATAAACCCTCAGCGGAGGCCATGTTCTTTACCGGCAACCGTCTGCGTACGTCCCAGGCGGATATCCTACTGAAAGAAAACGACATTCTCACCTTCGGCCAATACCGGCTGAAGGTCCTGCATACGCCGGGACATACCCCGGGGGGCATCAGCCTGGTGCTGGAAGACCACACGTACGTTTATGTGGGCGACCTGCTCTTTGCCGGCTCCATCGGCCGCACGGACTTCCCCGGCGGCAGCTACGACGCCCTGATTAATGCGGTCAAAACCAAGATCTTCCCTTTGGGAGATAACTATAGCGTCTACCCCGGCCATGGTCCCGTAACCACCGTGGCCCAGGAACGGAAGTATAATCCGTTTTTTTAAAGGATGGGGGAAAAGGGAAAAAGGCAAAGAGGTAAGTCGCTCATGAGCCGCTGGCTCATCCGTAAATGATGAAAAGTTAGTTTGGTAGCCGCAGCTTCAGCCTGCGCTGCACAGGTTGAAAACCTGTGCCACCAAACTTTTCATATCAGAAATCGGAGCAAGCAATTCTTTTAACCCTTTCGCCTTTTCTTCCATTCTTGAGAAAGCTCCTATGGTTTTCACAGGCAAACGCATCTTATTAGGGGTGACCGGCGGTATCGCCGCGTACAAGGCCGCGGAGGTGGCCCGGCGGCTCATCGGTTGCGGGTCTGAGGTCAAGGTGGTGATGACCAAGGCCGCGCAGGAGTTTGTGGGTCCGTTGACCTTTCAGGCCTTGACCGGTCAGAAGGTGGCCACGGCCATGTTCGGGCCGGGGAGCGACCCCTTGGAGCACGTGGCCCTGGGGCAGGAGGTGGATGCCATTGTGGTGGCGCCGGCCACCGCCAATCTCATCGGCAAGCTGGCCGCGGGGATCGGAGACGATCTGCTCACCACCATCATGCTGGCGGCCACCAAGCCGGTGCTGCTTTGCCCGGCCATGAACGTTGAGATGTGGGCCAACCGGGTGGTGCAGGAAAACCTGGCCAGGTTGAAAGGGCGGGGCTTGATGGTGATGGACCCCTGTGCCGGCCCCCTGGCCTGCGGCGCGGTGGGGTTGGGCCGCTTGCCGGAGCCGGACCTTATCGTAGAGGCCTGCGCCCGCCTGCTTAGTGCGCCGGATTTGGTGGGGCGGAGGGTCTTGGTCACCGCGGGGCCCACTCATGAAGACTTCGACCCGGTGCGGTTTTTGACCAACCGCTCCAGTGGCAAGCAGGGGTACGCGTTGGCGAAGGTGGCCTGGCGCCGGGGTGCGGACGTCATCCTGGTGAGCGGTCCTACCAGCCTTCCCACGCCCTATGGGGTGGTTCGGGTGCCGGTGCGCTCGGCCCTGGATATGCTCAGCGCGGTGAACGAGCATTTTCCAGAGACAGACGTCTTGTTAATGGCCGCGGCAGTGGGAGATTATCGTCCTACTCAGGCCGAAATCCGGAAGATCAAGCGGGGCGTCCAGGAGGAGATGCAGTTTCATCTTACCCAGAACCCTGATATTCTGAAGCACGTAGCTTTGTCCAAAACCCGGCAGATCGTGGTGGGGTTCGCGGCGGAGACCCATGATCTGGAGGCCGAGGCCCGCCGCAAGATGCGGGAAAAACACCTGGACCTCATAGTGGCCAACGATGTGAACCGCCCGGATTCCGGGTTCCAGGTAGATACCAACGAAGTCACGATAATAGCCGCAACGGGTGAGCCATTGGTACTGCCGCTCATGAGCAAAGAAGAAGTGGCGGTAAGAATCCTGGACCGGGTGATCGAGCTTTTGAAGACTCGGGGCCGGGGATTATAAAAAATGTCTGAAGACCCGGTCCTGGAACTTAAGGAACTGATAGACAGCCTGTCCGGCTGGCTGCGCTATCAACGGCGGCAGGGCTGGCGCGGGTTGCCGGCAGCGGTTGAACCTCGACCTGAAGTTTTGGCTCAACCGGAGGAGCAGATCCAGACCCTGGCGGAAATCCGAGCGGAAATGGGCGACTGCCGGCGGTGCAAGCTTTACGGCGGGCGCACCAACCTGGTTTTCGGCGACGGCGCCGCCCAGGCCCGCTTGATGTTCGTGGGCGAGGCCCCGGGGGCCGATGAAGATCAGCAAGGGTTGCCCTTTGTGGGCGCGGCGGGCAAGCTGCTCAACAATCTTCTCAGTAAGCTGGGGTTGAGCCGGGAAGAAGTTTATATCGCCAATGTTCTGAAGAGCCGGCCGCCGGGCAACCGGGACCCGGAAGCCGATGAAATTACTGCGTGCCTGCCATTTCTCAAAAAGCAGATCAAGGCCATTCGGCCCCAGGTGATTGTCACGCTGGGGCGGATCGCGGCCCAGGCCTTGTTGGGCACCAAGGAGCCCCTGACCAAAATGCGGGGGCGCTGGCAGCGGTTCGATGACATCCGGGTGATGCCTACGTTTCATCCCTCTTATCTGCTGCGTTTTCCCCAGGAGCGGCACAAAACCTGGGAAGATATGCAACAGGTCATGGAGTATTTGGCGGCCCATGCAGAAGATTAATACCGTTTTTGGATTTCTGCTTTTGGCTCTGTTGTTGCTGGCGGTGACCGCCGCGGCCGCGACTACGCCCCGGGGGGTATATGTGCTGAAGGCGGTGGGGTCCGTCAATCCGGGTTTAGCGGAATTCATCGTGGAAGGCATCCGCACCGCAGAACACGAAAACGCCGAAGCCTTGGTGATCGAGTTGGACACCCCTGGCGGGTTGGATTCTTCCATGCGGCAGATCGTTCAGGCCATCAGCAATGCCAAAGTTCCGGTCATTGTCTATGTTTATCCGCGAGGAGCCCGGGCCGCCTCCGCCGGGGTCTTTGTGACGATGGCGGCGGATGTGGCCGCCATGGCGCCGGGCACCAATATCGGCGCGGCTCATCCGGTTTCCGTCGGCATGGGCAAGCTGGACAAGACCATGGAGCAGAAAGTGCTCAACGACATGGTGGCGTTGGGACGCTCTCTGGCAGCACAACGGGGCCGTAACGCCGATTGGCTAGAAAAGGCCGTGCGCCAGAGCGTTTCCATCCCTGCCAACGAAGCCGTGAAGCTCAAGGTCGTGGACCTCATGGCCAACAACCTGGAGGACCTGTTGACCAAGATCAATGGCCAGCAGGTGGAAGTGGGAGGGAAGCAACTGGTCCTGCACACCGTTGGGGCGCCGGTCCGGGAAATTACCGAGGGCCTGCGCTTCCGTCTCTTGAAGCACATCGCCGACCCCAATATCGCCTTTATCCTGATGATGATCGGGCTGGCGGGGCTCTACTTCGAGATGACCAACCCAGGGATGGTGCTCCCCGGGGTGGTTGGCTCCATCTGCCTGCTCCTGGCCTTTTACGCCTTCCAGACCCTGCCCATCAACTATATCGGCGTCCTCTTGATCTTGCTGGCCTTTGTGTTCTTCATTCTGGAAATTAAAATCACCAGCTACGGTTTGTTATCTGTCGCCGGGGTCCTGTCGCTCTTTCTCGGCGGCATCATGCTGTTTCGGGGAGGGGAGGGGGAAGACATGGCCATATCCTGGGGAGTTTTGATCCCCACGGTAGTCACCATATCGTTGTTTTTTATTGCGGTGGCGGGGATTGTCTTCCGCAGCCACCTGCAGCGCTCTATGTCCGGGACCGCCGGTATGGTAGGGGAGCGGGGCGTGGCCTACACGGCGCTGAATCCCGAGGGCCGGGTCTACGTCCACGGTGAATACTGGAACGCTCAGAGCACCGAGCCGGTTGCTAAGGGTGAACCGGTTGAAGTCTTGCAAGTAGTGGATCTCAAGCTCCTGGTCCGCCGGGCTCCACAAATTTCATAATTTCGTAATTTCTTAATTTCATAAAGGAGACGAATATGCCACCAACTTATATCATTGTGGTAGCGGTGCTGGTCCTTTTTTTCCTGATGAGCGCCATCAAGGTCCTCAACGAATACGAGCGCGGCGTGGTTTTCCGGCTGGGCCGGGCTTTGCACCGGGCAAAGGGACCGGGCCTCATCATCCTTATTCCCATGGTGGACCAACTGGTTAAGGTCAACCTGCAGCTGGTGACCTTTGATGTTCCCTCCCAGGACGTCATTACCCGGGATAATGTTTCGGTTAAAGTGGACGCTGTGGTTTACTTCCGGGTGATCGATCCGATGAAGGCCATAATCGAAGTGCAGAATTACCTCACCGCCACCCAGCGGCTGTCGCAAACCACCTTACGGAGCGTCTGCGGCCAGATGGAACTGGACGATCTGCTGGCGGAACGGGAGAAGGTCAACGCCCAGTTGGCAGAAATCCTGGATAATCAAACGGAACCTTGGGGCATCAAGGTGACGCTGGTGGAGGTACGTTCCATCGACCTGCCCATTGAGATGCAGCGGGCCATCGCCAAGCAGGCGGAGGCCGAACGGGAACGGCGGGCCAAGGTCATCAACGCCGAAGGTGAGTTCCAGGCCGCCGCGAAGATGGCTGATGCCGCCAAGGTGCTGGCTACCGAGCCCATGTCTCTGCAACTCCGCTACCTCCAAACCCTGCGGGAGATTGCCGCGGAGAAGAACTCCACGACGCTCTTCCCCATTCCCATCGACCTCATCACCCCTTTCATCAAGATGGCGCAGCGGATGGATAAGTTGGATGAGGCCGAAAAAGGGTAAAAAGGGCAGAACAATGGCCTTTGGGGTTGAGAAATCGGTGAAATACCGATAAATTAAACGGTGCGCCTCATCACCCGGTTAACGGGTAAGGATGCCTCAAGGGGTGCTGATAGGCCAAGCTCGAAAAAAAGAGAAGAGGGTAGGGGTGGGGTAACCCCGCTTCCGCCAGGCAATACCACAGGAGAGAAACTATGGCTAAGAAGGAACGTAAAGAGAAAAAGGAAAAACCCTTAGATAAGATGACCGCCACCGAGCTGCGCAAGTACGCTCTGGATATGGGTGAGATCAGCGGCGTGCACGGCATGAACAAAGAAGAACTGCTGGTCGCCATCAAAGAGGTGAAGGGCATCAAAGATGAGGGTAAGGTTACCGAGAAGGTCAGTATGCGGGATCTGAAGGTGAAAGCCGGGGAGATGCGCACCAAGAAGCTGGAAGCCAAGGCTAGTGGCGAACCTCGCAAGAAGGTCGATGTCCTGCGAAAGCGCGCCAATCGCATGAAGAAGCGGACGAGAAAAGCGGCCTAAGGCAGATTGAGGAGATAGTCTCCTAACAGGGAAACGATGCGGTTTAAGGCAAGCATAAGCCTGGCTTAAACCGCATTGTTTTGATTAAATCTGCACTGCTTAACATGAATTATACCAAGTTGCGTCCATAGAAGTAAAAATAGCTTCGGTTTTGTAGGATCGTACCTGCATGTGCGGCCACCATGAGGGCGGACACATAGGTCCGCCCCTACAAAAACAAAATTACCTGTATGAGCGCAACTTGGTATGAGGCCTGGGAGATGAATTGTAATGGCCTTTCGCTGGGGGAAACGTCCCGGAGAAACCTCTATCAGTTACTGCCGGCGCTGGGCTAGATAGGCCTCCAGCCTGCTCAAGCCCTCCTGCAGGTTATCCAGGGAATTGGCATAGGAGAAGCGCAGAAAGCCTTCGCCTCCGGGACCGAAATCAATGCCCGGGGCGACCCCGACTTTGACTTTTTCCAGGATATCAAAGGCCAGGGCATAGGAGTCGGTGGAGAGGTGGCGGGCATTGACGAACACATAAAAAGCCCCGGTGGGCGGAACGGGAATCTTAAACCCCAACTTGGCCAGCCCCGCCAGCAGGAACCGCCGCCGGGTGTCATAGGCGGCCCGCATGGCCGCGATCTCGTCTCCGGCCTGGGTCAGGGCCGCAATCCCGGCCCGTTGGACAAAGGGGTTGGCCGAAATAAAGAAATTCTGCATCAATTTTTGCAGGGGCCGGATGAAATCCGGCGGCGCCACCAGGTATCCCAGGCGCCAGCCGGTCATAGCGTAGACCTTGGAAAAGCCGTTGATCACAAAGGCCCGGTCGGTGAACTCCAGGATGGAGTGCTCTTTGCCTTCGTACACCAGGCCGTGGTAAATCTCGTCGGAGACGACCATGGGTCCCAACTCCGCCAGGCGGGCCAAGTTTGTCGCGCTTGCCAGGGTGCCGGTGGGGTTGCCGGGGGAGTTGACCAGCACCGCCTTGGTGCGGGGCGTGAGATAGGGGCCCAACTCCGCCGGGTTCAACTGGAAGCCGTCTTCTTCCTTGACCGGCACATAGCGGGGCACTGCGTCCACCAGTTTTAAGATGTTGGGGTAGCAGGCGTAATGCAGGTTAGGGAGCAGCATTTCATCCCCCGGGTCTAATAAGGCCCCGAAGATGAGGATCATGGCCGGGGAAGTCCCCGACGTGACGATGAATTGCTCGGGGGTGACCCGAACCCGGTACTTCTCCCAGTAGTGCAGGCACAGGGCCTCCCGTAATTCGATGAGCCCCTGGGAGTGCGTGTACTGGGTTTCGCCCGCGGCCATGGCCCGATAAGCCGCGTCCTTGACCACCGCGGGGGTATCGTAATCCGGTTCGCCGATCTCCAGGTGGATGACCTTTTCCCCCTGGCGCTCCAACTCCTTAGCCCGCTCCAGGATATCCATCACCAAAAACGGAGTGATCTCCCGGGCCCGGCGGGATACGGCGCTGCCTGTCTTTTCATTCATTAATTTTCAGCATACCAGGAGGGTGCCGGGAAGACAAGGAGAAGTACATCTGGGGCAGGCCCGGCTCATGTCGGGCTCCGCCCCAGGAAGGAACATGATAAGGAGGCTCACTTTGCTTTCGGCGTGCCCTTGGGGAGATATATCAGCTTAACGTCGAGGTCATAGGTCCAGGGTAGGCCGGAAATTCTCCAGCCTTCTTTCATGCGTTTGCCCTTGTTGGGGCTGTTCGGATCTTTGATCTTATCGCCTTCAAACCCGTCGTGGATGTTATAAACTTTGGTAAATCCGGCCTTGGCCAACAAATCCACCGATGGGGCGCTGCGCTGTCCGGAGCGGCACATTACCAAGATGGTGTCATCTTTGGCAAATCTCTTTTGAACTTCTTTTACGAAGTTGGGATTGGGTTTCATGGCGTACTCTTTTTTCTTTTCATCCCAGGTATAGGCCATAAATTTACTGGGAATATTCACGGCCATGGGCGCATGCCCTATAAAGGCATACTCTTCCGGGGTCCGACAATCGATGATCTTCACACCCTGCTGGTCCTTTTGCCACATGTCGTAGGCTTCCTTGGAGGTGAGATACATTCCCAGGGCGGTTTGCTTATCCTTGGGAATCTCCGGCGGGGCTTTCTGGGCTTCGGCGGCCGGTGCGACGGGCTTTTCGGCAAGAGGAGCCGCCGCAGGCTTATCGCCCTGAGCCCCTGCGAGGAGTGACCAGGATAAAAGCAGCAGAAATGCCAACATGCTCAAGCGACCTTTTTTCAACATAAGTTGTCCTCTCCTTTGGCTTAATAAATTGTGACATTTTATGCCCTAAAGTTCATTATTGTCAATCGTCTTCTCCCTAGATCTCCCCTTTGATTTTTTCGCCCCCTGTTTCTTCGCACTATACAGGCATAAACTATTCTCTTGACAAGTATTCTTTTGTATAGTACATTGCGACCATGAAGCCGCTAACCGACCGACAACAGTCCGTTTTGACCTTTGTGGAAGAGTTCTGCTCCCGCCAGGGGTATCCCCCCACGGTGCGGGAGGTGGCGGCCGCCTTCGGCATCCAGCCCCGGGCCGCCGTGGACCACCTGGCGGCCCTGAAGCGCAAGGGCCACCTCCACCGGGAGCCGGGGGTGTCCCGGGGGCTGACTCTGGCGATGCGTAGCGTGGGGCCGGTGGTGGAAGTGCCGGTTCTGGGCCGCATTGCTGCGGGTCAGCCACTTTTGGCCAGCGAGAACGTTGAGGAGACCCTGCCCCTGCCCAGTTCCTGGGTGCGAGGCGAGGAAGTCTTTCTCCTGAAGGTCACCGGAGAGAGCATGGCGCCGGTAATCCTGCCCGACGATTTGGTGATGGTTCGAGTCCAGGCCCGGGTGGCCCGGGGCGAGATCGCGGTAGTGCTGGTGGACGACGAGGCCACCTTAAAAAGGGTGTACGAGGAGGCCGGAGGTTTGGTCCTCAAGGGCGACAACCCGGATTTCACGCCGCTGCGCTATTCTGCGGATGAGGCCGTGGACGTTCAGGTCCTGGGCAAGGTGGTGGGCGTGTACCGCAACCTGGAGAGCAAAAGACACGGATGAACGCCTTGAGCCGCTACCTGGCACCCCTGAAGCCGGGCCGGGGGATCCTGCTTTGGGGAGAGCACCTGAGACACCTGGCTGCAGCCGCGGCCGTCTGGGGTGTGGCCCGGAATCCGGTATGGGTAGTGGACGCGGCTAACCGCTTCGATCCCTACCGGTTGGTCCGGGAGGCGGCCCGCCACCATCTTCCGTCCCAAAAAGTGCTTGCGCAGGTGCGGGTGGCCCGGGCCTTCACTTCCCACCAACTGGTGCGCCTGCTCGAAGAGACTTTCCCGGCGAGGCTTGCAGTCGGCAGCCTGGTGCTGGTCATAGGACCGGTGAGCCTGTTCTACGATGAACAGGTGCCTTTGAGCGAACGCCGCCGCCTCTTCCAAGATTTGGTGCAGCATTTAAACCGGATCAAGACCCAGTCAGCGCTTTTACTGCTGCAGCCGCGGCTGCCCCGGGCGGCCAATAACCAACACTTCGGCCGGCTGCTGGCCCCGGTGGTTGACTACTTTGTGGAGGTAGGAAACCAGGCAGACGTAAGCGGAGCAACCCGCCGGACTATGCCGGCTGTGGCGGTGCTGCCGCCGGACACGCCGGGAAACGCGCGCCACGCTCCCTACCAGCCTCCAAGAGGAGACCATTAAAATGGACGTATTTCTACCCGCGTACCAGGAGCTGCATCCCGGTCCGAAATTTACGGCCCGTCTTAAGCAATGGAGCCAGACCCTCGCCATCCCGGAGGACGCCACGACCTATCTCCTGGAAATCGTGAAATTCTTGGGAATCGTGGCTTTGATCATGGTAAGCGCCTTGATCATGCTGATGGCGGGGTAGTAAGGAGTAAGCAGTTAGCAGTCAACAGTGAGCAGTGGGAACAGGCAAAAGCCCGATGTTTCGCTAACAGCTGATCTATAGCGTTTGCCATAAATTTATGCCACTGGCTAATTTTTAAATCCCCCTCAATCCCCCTTTTTCAAAGGGGTACTTTATAAGTAATTCCTTATAGTTCCCCAATTTACCAAAGGGGGTGAGGGGGGATTTGGGGTGTTAAAGTATCTCCTATTACGGAAAAAACTTTTGGCAAACGCTATAACTGCTTCAAAGGAAGTAGATTGCCGCACAGGCTGGAAAGCCTGTGCCACCACTGACTACTGACCACTGACCGCTGGCAACTGGTAACTGTATTTATGGGACGCACGGTTTTACCTTATAGCCACGTGTGGGAAGAGGAGCGCAGCCGCTGGCTCAAATTCCGCCGGGCGCTGCGCAAAGAGGACCAGGTCCACCTGGACCGGCTCTTTGAGCTGGCCCGCCTGCACCTCCAGGCCGGCGTGTACGCCTCCAACCCCTGGCCCCTGGAATCCATCCTTCTGTCTATGCTCCTGGAACACCAGAAGGCCTTGAGCTCCTTAGAGAGACGTCTCCACAGTCTGGAAGAGCCAGAAAGCGGCGTCAGGACGTAGGGGCGACCCGGCGGGTCGCCCCTACAGCTTCCCTTTCCCCAAACCTAACCTTTTCCCCATACCATGAAAACCCTTGGCTGGCTTTTTGATCTCTATCCGTTGCGCGACCGCATGGTATTGTGGTTCATCACCTGCTCTGGGGAGCGGCTGCGGCTGGAGGATGACTTCCCCTATTGCCTCTATCTTGGGGGACCCCAGGCGCGGCTTCGGTCCCTGGCCCGGGGTTTGGGGCAGCGAGGATGGCTGCGCCGGGCCTATCCGTCCCAAGGCCAGGATTTGTGGACCGGCCGTGAGATCCCGGTAGTGGCGCTGGAGGTCAAGGCTTATGACTTTCTGCCCCGATTGAGAAAGTATCTGGGGGCATTAACTGGCGAGGTGGCCTGCTATAACTGCGACATAGACATTGCCGCCTACTATCTCTATGTCCGCCGCTATTGGCCCTGCGCCTGGTATGAGGTGGAGGCCAAAGATGGGCGCGTGCTCCACCTTGAGGCCCAAGAGGACCCTTTTGCAGTGGAGTTTGACGTGCCACCCCTGGCCACCCTTACCCTGGGCCTCACCCGGGACCCGCTCATTCCATTGGGCGCGGGAAACGGCCTGGCGGTGGGGTGGGAAGGCCGCAGCCTGGAACTGGAAGCGCCGGATAGACCCGGCCTGGTGCGGGAGTTGGCCCAGTGGCTGAAGCGGGCGAACCCGGACCTGGTGTTAAGCGACTGGGGCGACGAAGAGATCATCCCCACCCTCACCCGTTGGAGCCGGGAGTATGACGAACCACTGCCCCTGGACCGGGAAGTGCGCCCGGCCCCCCGGCGCTTTAGCGGCGGCCGCAGCTATTTTTCCTATGGCCGCATCGTCTACCAGGGTTCCTCGGCCCCTTTCTACGGCCGCTGGCACCTGGACCGGCGCAACTCCTTCTACTACCGGGAGTCGGGCCTGAAGGGACTGATCCAGATCGCCCGCATCGGCCAGATGCCCTTGCAACAGGCGGCGCGCTCCAGCCCCGGGACGCTCATCACCTCCATGCAACTGGCTCGGGCCGTGGCGGACGGCATCCTCATCCCGTGGCGCAAGGCCGAACCCGAACACTTCAAAACCGCAGGGGAACTGCTCACTATCGACAAGGGCGGCCTGACCTTCATGCCGCCGCCGGGCCTGCACACCCACGTGGCGGAAGTGGACTTCGCCTCCATGTACCCTACTATTATGACCATTCATAATATCTCTCCGGAGACGGTCAACTGCAGCTGTTGCTTGGGAGCAACAAGGGTCAGGAGTCAGGGGTTAGGGGTCAGTAAAAATGTAACACCGCCGCCCCCTTCGGTTCCGATGCCGGCGAGGGCGCCGGCGCTACATTTAAATGTCAGGGCTGACTCGGTAGGGGCACAGCGTGCGGTGCTCCTGGAGCGGGAGTCCCCCGGCAAAGACCTCGGCGCCACCACCCCTCCGACCCACCCTTCACCCCGTAGGGGCGGGTTTGAAACCCGCCCCTACAACCCCTGGGCCTCCCCCTGCCCTCCCGTTCCTGAGGCTGATTATCGTCTCTGTCACCGGCGGGAAGGGCTGGTGCCCAAAACCTTAAGACCGATTTTGGCCTTGCGGGAGCAACTCAAGGCCCGAGCCAAAGAGGTGCAGGTCGAAGATGCGGCGCAGTATAAGGAGCGGCAAACCGCCCTGAAATGGATGCTGGTCACCTGCTTCGGCTATTTAGGGTACAAGAACGCCAGGTTCGGGCGGATCGAGGCCCACGAGGCGGTGACCGCGTATGGACGGGACAAGCTGCTCGCGGCCAAGGAGATTTTTGAGGACGCCGGCTTCACGGTGCTTCACGGTCTTACAGATTGTCTCTGGGTGCAGAAACCGGGACCGACTGATACAGGTGGCACAGGCGTCTCGCCTGTGCTGCGCCGGCCAGACGTTCAGGAATCACCCAGGTCTCATTTTCGCGAAAAGAAAATCCCCCCTGCCCCCCTTTTTCTAAGGGGGGTTCAAAGTCCCCCTTTGAAAAAGGGGGATTTAGGGGGATTTGAAGTTTTCCCGACAAAACATACGAACACCCCCAATGACCCGTTAAAGGCGAACCGGTATGAGCTTGAACTGGAAGACTTGTGCGCCAAGGTATCCGGGGCCACCGGGGTCAAGCTCGCCCTGGAGGGGGTGTACCGCTGGATCTATTTCATGTTTTCCAAGCAAGACCCGAACCGGCCGGTCGCCACACGGTACTTCGGGGTCTTTGAGGATGGGTCGCTCAAGGTGCGGGGTCTGGCTTGCCGGCGGCGGGATACCCCGCCCTTCGTACGCCGGGCCCAGGAGGCCATGTTACAAAAACTGACCGAGGCGGTGACCCCCGAGGAGTTGGCGCGCCTTAAGCCGGAGTTGGAGGAGATGGCCGAGGGTTTTCGGCAGAGCCTCCGGGAAGGTGGGCTTAACCCTCAGGACCTGGTCATTACCCGGGTGCTGTCCCAAAAGGTGGAAGAATACAAGGTGGATACCCCCACTGCCCTGGCAGCCCGGCAACTGGAAGCCGCCGGCATCCCCATCCAGCCGGGGGAAAAGGTGCGCTATGTGCACCGGGAAGGGAAAAAAGGCCCCAAGGAGTGCCGTGTCCAGGCCGCGCCATTCATAGAGACCCTGGATGGGTATGATACCCAGCTTTACCTGGAGTTGCTGGACCGCGCTGTGGAAGAAATTCTTCTGCCATTCCAGCATTAATGACAGACCGTGATGGAAGGCATTAGAGGAACACTCGATAATCAAGGTGCAAAGCCTTCCCCAATTTCTTGGCCATTTCCTTGCCGATGGGACGCTTGCCGCGTTCAATTTCGGAAATGTGCCTCTGGGGAAGGCCCACCCGCCCGGCCAGTTCCCTCTGGGTAATTCCTTCTTTGCCCCTGGCTCCCGCCAAGACCACTCCAGGCAAAGTTTTGTTGTCATACTCAGGAAACGCCTGACGCCACGGCAGCGAATCACCCAGTTTGACAAAACCCAAAGATTGCAACGCCCGGATCGCCTCATCCTGCCGACGGCCCCACAAACTTCAGCTCCACGGCATCCGAATCAATATGGGGCTCTTTCGTGAGTGCCCGCATAAGTAACCTCCACTACTTTTGAAGACTTATCCAACACTTCCCAAATGACCACATATGTTGGATGCCCCTTCTTGAGGTGGCAGTGATGGCGGTTTTTTCCCAAGGAACCGTAATTGGACCAGTTGCCCCGCACCGGCCCGGCCACTTCAATTTCCCGCATCAAGGTGATTATACCAAGTTGCGTCCATAGAAGTAAAAATAGCTTCGGTTTTGTAGGATCGTACCTGCATGTGCGGCCACCATGAGGGCGGACACATAGGTCCGCCCCTACAAAAACAAAATTACCTGTATGAGCGCAACTTGGTATTAGGCCCCTCCGAACCGGCAACGGCAAGAGTTCTATTTGTTTCACCACTTGTCTGGAAACCGTTATGGTCCACTGCATGACCTTATGATACCAATTATACCAAGTTGCGCTCATAGAAGTAAAAATAGCTTCGGTTTTGTAGAGGCACACTTGCCTGTGCGACCACTCTGAGGGCGGACACATAGGTCCGCCCCTACAAAAACTATAATTACCTGTATGACCGCAACTTGGTATTAGTAGTATCAAATGTAATATGCGTTGAAAAATTTTCAGGTATACGAAAAAAGAGGCGGGTTTTAAACCCGCCCCTACACGTTTGTTGCGAAAAAATAAGATGGTGCGCAAGGCGCACCCTACATTGACTAGATTTCCAGCCAGGAGTCGGAGAACAAGACTTGACCCATGATGACCCGGGCGGTCTTGGCGTAGTTCTGCAAGGTTTTGGACATGGATGGGATGTCCACGGATTTGCCTTCCATGATATCGGTAACAATTTTCACGGCTTCGGGCATTTTGCCGTTGACCACGTCGGCCAGCTCCTGGTCGAAGGAGTCTACGATGGCGGAGACCATGCCTTTTTGCTGGAGCATGATGACATAAGTGCGATTAATGATGGGGCGGAGCTCATCGGGCACACCGTTTGACGAGTTGGACAGACCGCAGGTAGACTTAGATCCCGGCGCCATATCCTGAAGCATCGACATATACTCCAGGGTGGCGATGAGCTGGTTTTGCTGGATGTTCAGCGGCGCGATGATGGGATCGAACCAGATGCGTTCGTTCTCGATGTCGTATTCCGCCGCCTTGGCCAGGATTTCAGCGGTAAGCATGCCGCGTTCGTGTTCGTCCCGGGGCATGCCTTCGGGGCCCCACATCAGGCCGATCATGTCGGCATCGTACTTCTTCACCAGGGGCATCATGCCGTCCATGCGCTCGGGCCGGGCCATGATGGAATTGATCAGGGCGCGGCCTTTATGGACCTTGAGACCAGCTTCCATGGCGGCGATGTTGGAGGTATCCAGGGCCAGGGGCACATTGGGCACCACTTCCTGGATGGCCTTGACTATCCATGTCATCAGCTCTTCGCCGCCTTTGCGGGCCGGGCCGATATTAACATCGATAAAATCCACCCCGGCCTCGGCCTCTTTCAGGGCCACCTCCTGGAGGGGCTTGGGGTTACGCTCCTTCATGGCTTGACCATAAACTTTGGTCACCACGTTCAGGTTTTCGCCGATTCGGTAAAATTTACTCATCAGGTGACCCCCTTCTTGACGGTGTTGTCAGTGGGGGAAGAAAGCCCCATGGCTCTCTTCCCATATTTATGAGGAACTCCCTCTACATGGTTTTCAGCAAGGCCGGGATATGAGAGGCTTCCCGAGGCCCGATGAGAACCTTCCAATCGGGCAGTTCCTCTTCCAGGTCACCGCTGATGCCCGCGGCATATCCGGGAATGAGCAGGGTCCGGGTCTTGACTTTGTCGGCAATCCCGCACTTTTTCACGAACATCGCCACCGAGTCGCCGGAGAATTTCCCGGCGGCCCAGGCGGTCATCACCGACAGTCCCTCGGTGTCTTGAATGAGCAGCCAGGTAGAAACCTTGCTGCTCTCGATTTCGCCGGACACGATGAAGTAGGTGAGGGCGAAGTTGGTGGTGATGGCTACGGGAGAATCCGGCCCCGGAGTGCCGATCTCGTAGATGCCCGGGGTGATGATCATGGGCTTCTGCGGGTCGGTGTAGATGTTGAGGCGCTCCAGCAGCAGCGGGAAGATCCCGTCGGCGGACAGGTCGTTGACCACCACGATGCCGCCGTATTTGGCGATGAAGACTGAAGCGTAGAGCTTTTCCATCATGGGGTCGTCAGTCATCTGGGCCGGGACCGTGATGGTGGGGAAGCCGAAGGGCCGGAACTTAGGCACCAGGGCGGCCCGCCGCAGAACTATCTGATCCTGGAAGGCCTGCTTCAGGTCGCGGCTGCCAGTGTCGATGATCAGGTCTTTAAGGCCCATACCGGTGAGCTTGGTGACGAGCTCGGCCAGAGAATCATAGCCCTCGCCCTTAGCCACCAGGGGCAGCCCCATCTCTTTGGCCAGGGCACCCATGGCGTCGACGTTGGCGGCGGTGGCTACACCCAGGGTGGGTTTGCGGTCTTTCACCGCTTCGGCGCCAGCCTTGGTCACGTCCGCCTTTTCGCTGCACAGCAGGATAGCGGCGTCGGTCTTATCCGCCACTTTTTTGGCCAGAGCGGCAAATTTGCCGGCATCGCCACCGGCATCATGAACAACTATCATTTCCGGGCGCAGCAGCAAACCTACCCGGTCATACTGCAATTTCATGAACTGGGCCAGCTTGGCATCCACTTCCGCATCGGAGGCGGCGGTGGTAACCAATCCGGCGATCACGGTGGGGTTGAAGAAGGTCTTTTCGTGACGGAACATCACGGTCTCACCGCCGATGGCCTTCACCCCTTCCTTCATCGGAAATTTAATGGGGCGGATGGGCGGGGCCGAAGCTTCGGCAAGTTTATCTTTTACCTCATCGGACACATAAGGACAGGCAGCCAACTCCGCCTTACCACTGGCCAGGGCCATGGCAAAGGCCAGACACGTGGGGTAGCCGCATTCCTTACAGTTGGTTTTGGCGAGCATTTTAAAGATTTCAATTCCAGTTAATGCCATCGTCTCTCTCCTTATCCATGACTGGTACCCGGCGGAGGCTAACCCGGATTGGCGTGGCCAACCCGCCGAGATTTTATACCAAGAAAGGGTCTGGAGGGGCGCACCTCCAGACCCCCGTTAGGGTTAGCCGATAATGGGATCCATCTCCAGGGCCGGGTGTTTCTTTTCCGTCAGGTAGGCCAGGATTTCGTCTTCAGTGACACCTACGGTCTCATCGGCAATACGATCGATAAGATCGGGAATCCCTTCTTCCTCACCCCGTGCCAGGAGCCGTTCCCGGAGTTCATCTTTCAGGATTTTGGGCATCCACACTACCCGTTTCAGGCCACCGTCGCCTATGATGAACTTCCGTTGGGTGACGTTGAACTTGCTGTGGCCCACGAAACCCGGGGTAACCTGCCCGCCGCCGATGACGCCGGCCAGGGTGGTGAACTTCATCCCGCAGGGGGTTTCACCGGTGTAGTCCCGGTTAACGGTCATAATGCCATTGCACATGGGCAGCACCGCGGAAATAGCCTCGCAGCAGCCGCAGGTGGTCATGGGATCATAGACCAGGCTGTACATGTTGTAGGAAGCAACCGACTGCCGGGAAGCCTTGAAGACGAAATCGTTGACACCCTGCCAGTTCCCCAGCTTCTCATCCAGGGTTTCGCCCTTCAGGATGGGCTGGTTGGGGCCGGTGGGGTTGATTTCGAAGGAGGCTTTGCAGTCCATCCAGTTATAAGCGCCGCAGAGGCCGGTCCGCTCAGGGCTGACCACGCAGACGTGGTTCGGCGCGAAGGACTGGCACAGGGTGCAGGAGTAGTAAGTCTCGGTGGTTTCATCACGCATGTTCTCGACCCGGCGGTCACGTTCGTGATAGATTTTCCGGGCCTGCTTGGTGATTTCGTCCACTTTGTCTTTATCGGTGTAAATCTTGATCTGACATTTGTCGAAGATGGCGCCGAAGTCCTGATGGAACTTGGCGTGGAGGATAGTGCCGATGTGTTTCAGGCTGAAGCCCTTTTCCACCGCGGATTTGCCGATGCGGTACCAGGCGATGTCCCGCTGCCCGATATGCATGACGCCCTGGGCGTAGTTCACCAGATGGTGAATCTGCCGTTCCAGGATGGGCTCGAAGTCGGGCTGGAAGGCCCGGCCGGCAACTTCAACCACGATCGCCATGGGCAGGCGCATGGGGATCTTGTCTTGCGGCAGGTCCGGAAGATCAAGACCGAAGACTTCCACTTTGCCGTCTTCCACTTCTTCCATGCGTTTGCTGGTGACCAACTCCACCGCCTGGGTCTTGCCGCCACCACACTCGGCGTAGAGGTCGTCTTTGCGGACGCGCTCACCTTCGAAGGCGGCGCCGAAGTTCACCGGGATGTCGATCGCGGTGATCGCGACCTTGAGGCCCCGGACTTCGATGGACTTCTGGCCCAACTCCGCCATGGGTACGTTGCTGACCACATGCTCATAAGTACAGATACCGGTGGGCAGCACCTGGGGGATGTCCTGGTTGGTGATGGTGGGGAAGCCCCAGTTGATACAACCGGCGGCGTTGGCGTACCATTCATCGGAGATTTCGGATACGGCGTTAACGAACGCGAAGATGCGGTCCTTGTTGTACAGGAGCATTTTCAGGGCCGCACCAGGCTTCATGCCACCGAAGGCCATGGCGGCCCGGTTGGCGAAGCCCAGAGCGAAGACCGCACCGGAGATGTCCGGGCTGAAGGGCACGATCCGGGTGGGCCAGCCGATCTGTACCCCGCCTTCCAGGAGCTGTTCAGGTACCGAGGTTTTGCCGTCAATGGACTTGGCGGCGCAGAAGATGTAGAGGTTCTTTTTCTGATATTCCGTGACCAGGTCCACGGCTTCCTGCACCGAGGGGGCGGCGCCGACGATGGCGGCGAACCCGGGGGCGGAGCCGTCTACGAACTCGACGCCACGTTTCCGGAAGATGGTGTCTTCCGCGGCGCCCAGCCAGATATTCTTGTCGCCTTTGCTATAGACTTCTTCCCCGCCCACATAGAAATTCGGATCATCCACGTAGCGGATGGCCTCGAAAATTTCTTCGGCGAACAGGGTGGCCAGACCAGCGTCCAGGCCGGGTCCCAAGTAGGGCAGGTAGTTGTGCTCGGCCGGGACCGGCGGCAGCAGGGATTTGCAGCGTTTCATGACGGGAACCGCGTCCTTCAGCTTCTCGATCTTGGTGCCCATCAGGGAGTAGATAATGGGAAGATAATAGGCGGTATTGGGGAAACCGATTTCCTGGTTTTCACCATATTTCTGGATGGCTTCGTCCAATTTGGCCGCGCACTTGTTTACGATCTTGTGAGCCCCGCGGATGGCTGCGGATATGATGATTTTCGACACTGTGACTTCCTCCTTCCTTTTTCGTAAAGGAAATTAGCTGCAAGGAACCGCCCTCCCTAGCGGCAGGGCGGCGCCGTTGATTCTTAATGCTCTTCCCCTGCTGCGGCGGCTTCAGCCATTTCCCGGCGCATATCCATGTCGAAGAGCACCCGCTCCCGAGCCTTGTCGATGCCCAGGGCTTTGCGCTTGCTGTCGATGTGGGCGATCATCTTCTTGGCCGCCAACTCCGGGTCGGGCTCGAAGTCCCACTTGCCGCCTAGCTCTTCTTCGATACCCTTGAACAGGTATTCGCTGAGGAGCTCGGACCCGGTGCTGGGGAAGGTGACCCCAAACAGGGTGTAGACGCCCGAGGCCACGAAGTACTGGCCGATGGCGATGGCTTTTTCACTCATCCACTCCGGCGCCGCGCCCGCCGCGGGCATATCGCAGATGTCGGTGCCCAGGCCGCCGGCCTTGATGCAGGCGGTGGCCGCCATCAGGATCCGGGAGTTATCCACGCAGGAGCCCATGTGCAGCACCGGCGGGATGCCCACGGTTTCGCAGACCTCGGCCAGGCCGGGACCGCAGTGCTCTTTGGCCGATTCCGGGCTCAACAACCCGAATTTCCCCGCGGTCATGGCGGAGCAGCCGGTGGTCAGGACGATGACGTCGTTCTTCAGCAGTTCCTTGATCATGGTGAGATGGGAGTTGTCGTGCATGGTGCGGCAGTTGTTGCAGCCCACCACGCCGGCCACGCCCCGCACCCGGCCGCCGATGATGTTGTCGTTCAGGGTGTAATACGAGCCGCGGATGGAGCCGCCCAGCAGGTACTGGATGGTCTCATAGCTGAAGCCCACTACGGTGGGATGGCTCTGGGACGGGATCAGCACCGGGGCACGGCGATTGGCGAAGTTGTCGATGGCTTCCCGCACTATATTCCGGGCCACGTCCAGGGCATGATGTTCGTCAAAGGGGATGTGCATGGTCTCCCCTTCGATCCGGGCCCGGGGATCGGTGGTAATCAGCTTGGTGTGGTAGCACTTGGCCACGTTGGCCAGGGACTGCATCTCGCACTGCACGTCCACCACCATGGCGTCCACCGCGCCGGTGATGATGGCCAACTCCTGCTGCAGGTAGTTGCCCGCCACCGGGATGCCGTGGCGCATGAGGATCTCGTTGGCGGAGCAGCACATGCCGGCCAACTGAACGCCCTTGGCGCCCTTGTTCTGGGCGTAGGTGATCGCTTCCGGCTCCTGGGCCGCCACGTAGATCATCTCGGGCAACAGCGGCTCATGGCCGTGGATGATGATGTTGACGTGGTCTTCTTTGAGGACGCCCAGATTGATCTCGCCGGCTACCGGTACCGGGCAGCCGAACAGGATGTCCTGGAGGTCGGTGGAGATCATGGAGCCGCCCCAGCCATCGGAAAGGGCAGTGCGGCTGCACTGCTTGATGATGTTGTGGTATTCCTGGTCCACGCCCATGTGGGTGCGGTGCATCAGTTCCACGACCTCGATGTCGTAGCCCCGGGGCACTATCCCCAGCTTGCGCCAGATCTCCTGGCGTTTCTTGGGAGCCCGGTTCACATAGGTGATTTCGCCGGTCTGCTGGCCAAACTCCGACAAGACCTTGTCCGCCAGTTCCTGGGCGATGACATCTTTTCCGCGGGGTTTGGCGTCGTCGCCTTCACCGTCGCTGATGGCCACGTTCCAATCCCGGGCCACCTTGCGCAGCTTGGCCACGTCTTTGATCTCATAACCCTGGGCCCTGCCGTGGGCCACTTCCTTGAACAACAGGGCGGTGCCACGGGAATGGTCATTGTGGGACGCAGTCCCGGCGCAAACCATGCGGGCGAAGTTCCGGGCCACGATGGTCTCGGCGGTGGCGCCGCACAGGCCCACAGCCTGCTTCTTCTGCTCCTCGCCTTCTTTCGCCTTCTTGGGCGGGGGCACGCGACAGGGACCCTGGGCGCAGATGCGGCAGCAGGCGCCCTCGGCCCCGATGGGGCAGGGCTTCATGGTCTGGGCCCGGTCAAAGATGGTTTCGATACCTTCCGCCTGGGCCTTCTTGAGCATCTCCTGGGTCGCAGGGTCTATAGAACATTTCATCACATCTAACTCAGCCATTGCTTTCCTCCAGTTTCTTACTTTTAGGGATGACCTTCATGGCCCCCCTTTGAAACAGAGCCCGATACCCAGAAGTGGAACAAGAATACCGTTTGGCTTAACGGGGCTGAACTCTGAGAAACAAGGTACATCTACTCCAGGTCCGGCGTCGTTTTAGCCGGCCAGTTCCTGGATGACTTTTTTTACCATCTTCACCGATTCCGGATGGCGCATGATAAGCAGATCGCTACCGGCCAGAAGCAGGTCCACGGCGGTGATGGCTTCCATCAGGATGCCCCGTTTGGTCTGGTCGCCCAGTTGCGGCGCCTCTGCGTTGGTCTGCTTGCACTCCTTCACCTTCCAGACTTCCTGACCGACGTAGTTGAGGATGGGGAGCTGCAGCTTTTCGTCTTCCTGGGTCAGGGCGGCCATGCGGTCCCGCTCCATGACGGAATAGGAATACTCCAGACCGTAGCCCAGGCCGCCAGTGGTGGGATCAACCAAAATATGACTGTCTTTGACGCCCAACTGGCCCAGAAGGATATTTAACTGTTTGGCCAGGTTGACATCGATGGGCGAGTTGGCCGAAACAGAGTGGCCATAGCCCAGGGCCGCGGCGCCGATCTTCTTGTAGTTCTTGTCCTGCACGGGACCCAAGGTGATGCTCTTGTCAGCACAGGCTTCAGCCACGGCAGGCAGGACTTCCGCGTCTTTTTCCACGTTGCTGGTGCCGTAGACGATCAGCGGCACATTAATGGCGGCCAACACCTTCTTGGCCGTTTCCGCAGCCGCCTCGGGGGAAGCGTTGTTCCCGTTGGGATCGGTGCTGTTGAGGATCAAAGCGATAGCTTCGGCGCCAAATTCATTAACGCACTTCTTCGCCCAAGCCACGGGGTCCCCGGCGACATCCTTAATGGTTTCATACACCGGGCCAGCCCAGTCTTCGCCCGGGTCCCGGTCCCAAATCTCCATGGCAATCCGGGGTTTGTTCGGCATGACCCCTTCAAACGTATAGAAGGGGTAGGAGGTTTCTCCTCCCAGGGTGATGGCGGTATCGCCTTTACCAATGGTTACCGTTTTGATCGAGCCAGAATACTTCTGTTTGGGAATTTCAAACGCCAAGGTAGTTCCCTCCTTAAATTTTCCGGAATTGCCGGCATCTTATCTTGTTATTAAAATGCGGAGGTATAAACATTGTGAAAATAATAATTAATTAGGCAACCTGTCAAGCAAAAAATCACGCGACAGGCATTACCTGTTATTGCACTTAAGACAACAACCGGTCAAAGATGGCGTAACCACCTTTTAATGCTGGGGAATCCGCTGGCAGGGTAAAAGTGGGAAGGCCCTGGCTGTCGAACTCGGCGAGTTGGGAATCCTCGGGGATTAAACCGGCCAATTCCAGACCCTGAGTGGCAATTTCCTCCGTGGTTCTGGAAGACAGGCCATTGCTCACCCGGTTAACAATGAGAACGGCCCGACCCGTCACCACGTTCAGGGACTGGGCCAGGTCCTTGAGGCGCCGAGCCGCCTGGATGCCCCGCCACGAAGGGTCGCTCACCAGCACCAGGAGATCCACCTTATGCGTGGTGAGGCGGCTCATATGCTCCATGCCCGCTTCATTGTCCATCAGGATGTAGGGGTAATTTTTCGCCAGGACATCCATGAAGTGAGCCACCAGATTATTGGCGGCGCAGTAACAGCCCGCGCCTTCCGGCTGGCCCATGGCGATGAGGTCGAAGCCCTCAGCCTCCACCAGGCATTGATTGATGCGCATCTCAATGAGCTGGTCTTTGGTCATGTCCCGCATGCCGCCGCCCTTTTTCATCTCTTCCCGCGCCGCGCCCACGGTGGTCTCCACCTCAAGTCCCAGGACTTCATTAAGATTGCTGTTAGCGTCGGCGTCCACCGCCAACACCGGTTGCTTGCCGTGTTCGATCAGGTAGCGCAGCAGCATGCCGGCCACGGTAGTCTTGCCGGTGCCGCCTTTGCCGGCCATGGCGATGAGAAAACTCACGATGGGCTCTCCTTACTGTGAAAGTATTCACATGTGATTATAGAAGAAAATAGCGAAAAAGTGAAGTTCTCTCTATACAGGCGCGCGTTTATAGCCTAGCCTGGTTTCGGCAAAGGCATAAAATGCTTGCAGGGTTTTGGGGATAAAAATTATAATCTTTAAGGTAGTGTGGGCAAAGTGACGGACGCGGCCACATTGCCGGCTCCCAACTGGGGGATCGTCCAATGGCAGGACAGCGGCCTTTGGAGTCGCCGATGGAGGTTCGAATCCTCCTCCCCCAGCCAACCCATGAGGATAGAAATCCGTAAACCCCAGGCAGACTCCCTGGGGTTTTTTTTCGGGGTGCCGGAGATGATAATGAGGATATATAGCGTTTGCCATAAATTTATGCCGCTGGCTGATTTTTAAATCCCCCTAAATCCCCCTTTTTCAAAGGGTGACTTTATAAGTAATTCCTTATAGTTACCCTTTTTACCAAAGGGAGGTTAGGGGGGATTTGGGGTGTTAAAGTATCTCCTAATTACGGAAAAACTTTTGAGCCTCTTGCAATAATAATCTTCTTACAGTGGAAACCTTATAGGGGTATTTAAAAATCGCCGGTAGCACAGGCTTTTCAGCCTGTGCTCATATAGGCTAAAACCTGCGACTGCATAATGTCTGGCAATTTTGCAAGAGACTCTTTTGGCAAACGCTATAAGTAAAACCAGCCTTAAAAAGTCATAATAGCCGTGAAAATCGGGGTATAGCTATAGAAGGAATTTTTCCCGACCAGGTCGATGGCCACCCCCAGTTCGCAGGACCAACGGGAGTTGAAGATATATTCGATCCCGGGCAGAACTCCCACATCATGGGTGATAACCTCCCGGGAATAGCGGAACAACGGACCCACATTCCAGCTCGTATAGCACTCGAGCAGGGCCACCCAGTGCGCTGTTAAGGGCCACTCTGCCGCCAGATTGACGGTAATCAGATCCCGGCCAGGCACCGACGGAAGGAGAGGGGAGGCCTGCTGATTAGCGGGCGCTCCAGCATCTGTGGTGGGGAAACTGTACCACAGGTTGGCATAAAGATAGATGGGCCCCACCCATTTGGCCAGGTTGACGCCGGGAGTGAAGACAAACATGCCGCCCCCCAGGGCATCGGTGCCCAGCCTGGCGGGATTGAGATTAAAATGGTGTCCGGTGGGAAAATTTACGCTCAATAACGGGGTAACCGTGGGGCGCCAATCGGTCTCTTCCCAGAGCTGATATTTGACCGTGCCGTAAAGATCTCCAAAGCCTGCGAAGCTGGCTGACTGGCTTCCCCCCGACCCGGGCGCCGAAACCTGCCCGGCCCAATTCTGGAACATGACGGACGTGAGGTAGACTTCGATGTTGGGGGCCAGACCGTAGGTAAACTTCACCGGCATTTCCAGAGAGTAAAAATTGCCGCCGGCGCTTACCCGGCGCCAGTTAGTCGAGAAATTTCCCGCCACCACACCCAGGCTCAAGTATGGCTGGATATTTAATTGACCGGGAGGAGCCGGGACCGCAGAGTCAGCGATGATCGGGCCGGCAGTAGAGGGATGCTCAGGGGCTGTCTCGGCCGCCGCGGCTATCCAGACCCCGGGCATGGCAGCCGTCCATATTCCCAGCACGATGGTCAGGAAGATCCAAGTCAAAATAATGGCTTCAGGTGGTCGAGATGCGCTATTATAGCAAAAAATCGGCCTCCGAACGAAAAAAGTCAGTTAACCTCCCAGGCTTTTTTTCGCCAGTCTGAGGCGTTAAGGTTTAACTAACTTGGGCACCATGCCGATAAGACATTTACAGCTTCTAAACAGAAAAAAAATAATTTCTCTCAAAGTCCCAAAAAATCCGGAGACGCCGCACCTGCCCCTTTTCAAGGATAGAAGATTCTTATGAGCCCTTTTTTCCAGGCACAGATGGATTATATTTGCTTTTTCTACGGCCTGGCCTTTGTCGGTCTGGGGGTGGTGTGCTACATCCTCTCCAAGGAGGTCAGTCAACGACTTCCCTGGAAATGGCTGGCCCTCTTCGGCCTAATTCACGGATTATACGAGTGGTTGGGCCTTGTGGCCCTGGCCTGGCAGGCTGGGGTATGGTTTGCGGCATGCCGCTGGGCCATCCTGGCCGCATCTTTTCTCTTCCTGGTGGAATTCGGCCGTCTCAGCCTCAGTCGCCAGCGAGACCGGATGCCGGGGCGCTGGGTCTTGGGTATCCTGGTCTTGAGTGCGGCCATGGGTGCGGTCCACGGCTTAAGCGGCTTAAATGTCACCACCCGGTATGCCCTGGGTCTGGTGGGCAGCCTGTGGGCCGGATGGGCTTTATATACGGAAAGTAGGCAGGGCGGTCGTCGGCAGCGATTCTGGCTCCTGGCTGGTGGTGTGGGTCTGATGCTTTATGGCCTGGCTACCGGAGTGATTGTTCCCCAGGCCCCGTTTTTCCCAGCCATCCTGGTAAACTATGAAACCTTCGCCAACTTCGCGGGTCTGCCCATCCAATTGGTGCGGGGCTTGTTGGCGCTGTGGATCTCCGCCATGATCGCGGGCTACTTTCAGATATCGTGGCCGGTGGAATACGAACAAAGCCACCGGGTCCGGGCTCGATATCTGTATGGCGCGGCTGCGGCTCTGGTGGTCATCCTGGCCGCTGGTTGGGTTTTGACTCAATACCTGGGCGATGTGGCCCGCAAGCAGGTCCTCAAGGACGCCGCCAGTGATACTAATCTCATCATCCAGCGCTTGTTGTTCGAACTGGAAGGAGCGGATGCTGCGGTAAAAGCCATGTCAGGCTCTCCCTGGATCGGCCCGGCCTTGTGGTCGAGGTCACCCCAGACCCTAGCCCAGGCTAACTCGGTGCTGGACCGATACCAATCACGATTCGGGGCCTCCCCGGCATATATCCAGGACCAGACTGGCACCACCATCGCCTCTTCCAACCGAGACGCCCCGGACAGTTTTGTCGGCCATAATTATGCCTTTCGGCCCTATTTTCAACAGGCCATGGCGGGCAAACCGGGCCGCTATTTCGCCCTGGGGGTTACCACGAAAAAGCGGGGATTTTATGCCGCGTACCCGGTGCTTGATCCAACCGGAAAGATTGTGGGAACCGCGGCCATAAAAACGACCTTGGATACTTTTCAGCACGACCTGCGATCCAGCGGTCCCGCCTTCCTCATTTCTCCCGACGGGGTGATCTTCCTGAGCAACCGTCCCAGTCTGGACTATCGTAGTTTGTGGCCGGCTGATCGGCCTGATAAAGATGCACTAAAGGCCCAGTATGGGACGGTCGATTTTGAGCCCATTTTCCCCCGGCCCCCTGAGGATGGAACCACCGTCAAAATTAACGGGGAGAGTTATTTATTTTATCGGCAAGGCATTGCCTCCGTTGCGACGCCAGGCTGGGCTTTGGTATTGTTGGCTTCGGTCAAAATGATCGTGTTTTACCGCCTGCTGGGTATCGCTACGGCATTTACCTTTGTGGTCTTGGTCTTGATCTATGCCGGCACTAACCTGTCCATTCGGGAAGGCGCCAACCGTATCCTGGCATCCGAGTCCCGCTTTCGGGCCATGTTTGACGCAGCCCCTGAGGCGGTTTTTGTCCTTAATGCGGAAACCGGCACAATTATCGACGCCAATCCCTTCATGGCCCGCTGGCTGGGCTACGACCTAAAAGAACTCGTCGGCCTGGAGATCAACCAAATCCGGGCTCCGGGGTCTCTAGAGCCTCGGGAGGAATGTGTGTGGGGGGGGACAGAAGGGCCGAATCCGGCGCCAGGTTCCCGCTATCGCAAAAAAGATGGGACTTTGGTGGATGTGGAGTGCACCGCGGCCAAGATCCTCCATGGGGATCATATCCGGGAGATCGTCTTTGTCCGGGATATCACCGAACGCAAAAAGGTGGCGGCCGACCTGGTTTGGGAAGCCATGGTCAACTCTGCCATAGCCGATTTGTCTAAGTCCCTGATGACCTCATTATCTTTAGAAGACATCGCTTCATTAGTTAACGGGCATGCCAAAAACCTCACCGGGAGTAAGTTGGCTTTTTGTGGTCATATTAATCCCGTGACGGGGGCCTTGGTGGTGCCGGTCATGACCGGAGAGGGCTGGGAGTCTCGCCGGACAGAGGCTAAGCCTTTGGAGTTTCACGAATTTGACGGTATCTTAGGTTGGGCCCTCAAACATGACCAGCCTCTCCTGGACAACCATCCTGATCCGGCACCCAGCGCCACAGGCACCCCGGGGGGGCCCCCCATCCACCGGTTTCTCTCAGTCCCGGCTCTGATTGAAGATCAGCTGGTTGGTCTCATCGCCCTGGCCAATGCCGACCGCGACTACACTCCCCGGGACCAGGAACTCTGTGAACGGATGGCCATGCTCTACGCCCAGGCCATCCATCGGCAGCACATGGATGAAACCTTGCGGGAAAGCGAAGTCGGCCTCCAGACCATCCTGGATCACGTCCAGACCGGGGTTTTGCTCATTGATCCGGCAATCCATGTCATCGTGGACGCCAACCCGGTGGCCGTGGAGATGATCGGCGTTCCCAAGGACCAGATAGTCGGTTCAGTCTGCCATAAGTTTATCTGCCCCAAGGAAGTGGGACAGTGCCCTATCACCGATTTGCATGAAACCATAGATAATTCCGAGAGAATTTTGCTGCGCGCCGATGGGACCAGTCGCTGGATCATCAAGACCGTGGCGCCGGTGTCACTGAAAGGCAAAGAGTATCTCCTGGAAAGCTTTGTAGATATCACCGAGCGGCGGCAGTGGGAGGAGGCCGTCCAAACCAGCAACGACAAGCTACAAGTCCTGGTAGCCCAGGTCGAGGAGCAGAACCGCACCATGACCCTCGCCAATGAAATGGGGGATATGATGCAGGCTTGCCAGGCCTCGGAGGAAGCATACGGGGCTATCGGATATTTCATGCCCAGGTTTTTCCCCGATGACTCAGGGGCCCTCTACCTGCTCAATAACTCCCGAAACCTCTTTGAATCGGTGGCCACTTGGGGCCAGACGACACCGCTGATATCGGTCTTTGCCCCGGATGACTGTTGGTCGGTGCGCCGCGGCCGGCTTCATAAGGTGGATAATCCCCGGGAAGCCTTCTTGTGCCGCCATGTGTCCTCGTCCTGCTTAGGCGGCTACCTGTGTGTGCCTCTCGTGGCTCAAGGGGAGACCCTGGGGGTCTTACATCTGGAATCGGGCCCCCGACCCGAAGAGCAGGCGGCCGACGTGGCGGTGCCGAAAGAACAGTTGGCCTTGACGGTGGCCGAAGACATGGCCCTGGCCTTGGCCAACTTGAGACTCCGGGAGACGTTGCGGAGCCAGGCCATCCGTGACCCCCTCACCGGCCTATTCAACCGCCGCTATATGGAAGAAACCCTGGACCGGGAATTGAAGCGCTCCACGCGCACCGGGAGCCCCATAACGGTGATCATGATGGATCTGGACCATTTTAAGGACTACAACGACACCTTCGGTCATAATGCCGGGGATGAGCTCCTGAGCGCTCTGGGAAATTTGGTCAAAAGCGAAATTCGAGGGGAGGACATCGCCTGTCGCTATGGGGGCGAAGAATTCTTGCTTATCATTCCGGGGACCTCCATGGAGGTTGGGCTGGAACGGGCCGAACTTCTACGCATGGCGGTCAAAGAGATGCATGAGCATCATGGGGGTTTGAAACCTATCACTCTTTCCCTGGGCGTGGCCGTCTATCCGGTCCACGGCTCAACCGGATTGGACCTTATCCTGGCTGCCGATGCCGCCCTCTACCAGGCCAAACGAGCCGGCCGGGATCGGGTAATCGCGGCCGCAGACCCTTTGGAAACCCCAAAGGCTATTCCCATCGCCCTGCCGACCCACACTGAAGGTTACCCGAACGACTGAGTTGGAAGCAACTGCCACCTTCATCAAAAATCTCCCACCTGGTTTGACGGTTGACATTTATTGCTTGATTTTCAGCCGATGACTTTGATAGATTGAGATTATTTTCTCAAGCACCCTAAACTCTTGGGATGAGATTAGAGGCCGGTGGCGGACTAACCACCACGTGCCTCTGTTGATATTATCTAAAGCCGAACCTCATAATGGAGGGCGAAAAAACTATGCCTCCGTCGACTCTGACGATTAATGGCACAACCCTTACGTTCGATCCCGGGCAAACTGTTCTCGCCGTTGCCCGTGAGGCCGGCATCTCGGTGCCTACCTTATGTGATTACAAAGACACGCTTCCCACCGGAGCCTGCCGCGTCTGTGTGGTCGAGGTGGAAGGTGCCCGGACCCTGCTTCCGGCGTGCGCTACCCAGGCGGCCCCGGGGATGGTGGTCCAGACCGAGTCGCCCCGGGTGGTGGCGGCCCGCAAGACGGTTATCGAGCTGCTCTTGGCCTCGGGCAATCACCAGTGCCTGGTGTGCGAGGCCAACGGCGAGTGCGAGCTTCAGGCCCTGGCCTATCGCTATCAGGTCACTACTCCTGATTTTGCCAACCCTCCGGACACCCCGTATTATTATGAAGATAATAATTATATGATCGTGCGGGATTTTTCGAAGTGCGTCATGTGTGGCCGATGCGTCCGGGCTTGCAATGAGCGCCAGGTCAACCAGGCCATCGCCACCGGCTACCGGGGCGCGCATAACAAGATTGTGGCCTGCGGCGATTATCCATATATTAATTCCGATTGTGTCTTCTGTGGCGAGTGCGTCCAGGCCTGCCCGGTGGGGGCGCTTTTGGATAAGCAGGCCCGGTTCCAAGGGCGTCCCTGGGAACGCACCCAGGTGCGCACCACCTGCCCCTATTGCGGGGTCGGCTGCCAGTTGGACGTCCACGTCAAAGATAATCGCATCGTCAAAGTCACCGGCGCCGATGCCGTCCCCAATAATGGCAAGCTCTGCGTCAAGGGGCGCTTCGGTTGGAGTTTTGTGGATCATCCCGACCGCCTGCAGACGCCTCTCATCAAAGAAAATGGCGCCTTCCGGGAGGCCTCCTGGGATGAGGCCCTGGATTTGGTCGCCTCCCGCCTGGGAGAGATCAGGGATACCGCGGGCCCGGAGACCATCGGCGGCTGGACCTCCGCCCGGGTGACCAACGAAGAAAACTACCTGATGCAAAAACTTATGCGCGCGGTGATCGGCTCTAATCACGTGGATCACTGCGCCCGTCTCTGACACAGCTCCACGGTGGCCGGGCTGGCCGCCTCTTTTGGCTCCGGTGCGATGACCAATTCCATCGCCGAACTGGAGAATTCCGATTGTATCCTGGTTACGGGCTCCAACACCACGGAGACCCATCCGGTTATCTCGACCTTTATTAAGCGGGCGGCGCGCCTGAATAATAAAAATATTATTGTTATCGAACCGCGACGTATCGACTTGGTGAAGCATGCGGCCATGTGGCTGCGGCAGCGTCCCGGCACCGACATCGCGGTCATTAACGGCCTGATGCATGTCATCATCAACGAAAACCTGCACGATCAGGCCTATGTCGCCGAACGTACGGAAGGCTTCGACGCCCTCAAAGAAACGGTGGCCAAGTATACCCCCGAATATGTGGAACAGATCAGCGGCGTGCCTGCCGCGGACCTGCGGCGCGCTGCCCGGCTGTACGGTTCAGCCAACGCGGCCGCCATTGTCTATGCCATGGGCATCACCCAGCACACCGTCGGCACCGATAACGTCAAGTCTCTGGCCAACCTTTCCATGCTCTGCGGCAACGTCGGGATTGAAGGCGGCGGCGTCAACCCCCTGCGGGGCCAGAACAACGTCCAGGGAGCCTGCGATATGGGCGGTCTGCCCAACGTCTTTTCTGGGTATCAGCCGGTCACCGATGCCAAGGCCCGGGCCAAGATGGAAACTGCCTGGGGGGTCAAGAACTTGCCGGATTGGGTCGGCCTGACCATGACCGCGATGGTGCCGGCCATCCCCGAAGGCAAAATCAAGGCCCTGTATATCGTCGGGGAGAATCCGGTCGTTTCCGATCCGGATTCCGACCATCTGGTCAAGGCGTTCCAAAAGTTGGATTTTCTGGTGGTGCAGGACATCTTCCTCACCGAAACCGGCCGGCTTGCCGACGTCGTGTTGCCCGCCACCACCTTCGCGGAAAAAGATGGCACCTTTTCCAATACTGAACGGCGGGTGGCCCGGGTGCGCCAGGTGATTCCGCCGATAGGCGACTCCCGGCCCGACTGGCAGATTATCGCCGAGATTTCCCGGCGGCTGGGTTACCCCATGGACTATGTTAATCCTGAAGCAATCTTCGAGGAGATTCGCCAGGTTACGCCCTCCTATGCCGGTATCACCTATGCTCGCCTGGAAACCGCGGGCGGCTTGCAGTGGCCCTGCCCCACCCCGGAGCACCCCGGCACCGTTTATCTACACCGGGGCCAGTTTTCCCGGGGCAAGGGAGCCTTCTTCGCCATTGAACACCGCGACCCTGCGGAAATGCCCGATGCCGAATACCCTCTGATCTTGACCACCGGACGGCTCCTTTACCAGTACCACACCGGTACCATGAGCCGCCGGGCTCCGGGTTTGGAAGAAAAGGCTCCGGAATGCCGCATAGAGGTTGCGGCTCCGGACGCCATCAAATATGGCATCGGCGACGGCGAAGCGGTGCGGATCAAGACCCGTCGGGGCGAAATCGTCGCCCGGGCCCAGGTGTCGTCCAAAGCCGTAGTTGGAACCGTCTTTATTCCCTTCCACTTCATCGAGGCGTCGGCGAATAAGTTGACCATCGCCGCCCTGGACCCGGTGGCCAAGATCCCGGAATACAAAGTCTGCGCCGTGCATATCGAAAAAGCGTGATCTAAGGGGGAAGCAACCCAAAATGTTAACAAGTCTTCACACCTTTTTTGACCGCGATTGTTGGCCTGCGGTTAGGTCGAGAAGACTTGAAGCAGGGTACCAGTCTTAGGCTTCAGCGACGTGAGTTACCCCGATAACCCCTGACCAATATGGAGGTCAAAGCACCATGGTCCAATGCCATTGCGCGTCTCAAAATAACCCGGAAATCAGTCAGGAAATGTGGATTAAAATCGATAGCATCATCGATCAATACAAAGATAAACCCGGTAATTTGATGCCGGTTCTGCAAGAAGTTCAGGAAGCCGTGGGTTACCTGTCGCCATCGGTGCAAAATCGCATCGCCACCGGCCTCAACGTCCCTGGCAGCGACATCTTCGGGACTATGAGTTTCTACTCCATGTTCACCTGGGAGCCCAAGGGGAAATACGTCGTCAGGATGTGCGTGTCCCCACCGTGCCACATCAACGGCTCCGAGAATATGCTCCAGGCTTTGCAGGAAGAACTGGGCGTCCAGGCGGGCCAAACCACCGCGGACGGCCTCTTTACCCTGGAGTTGTCGGCTTGCCTGGGGGTCTGCGAAGTGGCCCCGGCCATGCAGATCAATGAGATCGTCCATGGCCCACTGACCCGGGACAAGATCAAACAGGTTTTGGCCGACTACCGGGCCGGCAAGGCCGCGGACTGGCGCCAACTGCCTTATTCCACCAATGATTATCGCAGCTACAAGCCCGGTCCCTTTGAGCCGGTGCTCATGGATAACGTCGGCCTCATCGACCCCATGGAAATCCAGCCTTATCTGGATCGGGGCGGCTATGCGGCCCTGAAGCAAGCCGTGACCACCATGACCCCGGAGGCGGTCGTCGAAGAGGTCAAGACCTCTGGCATCCGGGGCCGGGGCGGCGCCGGCTTCCCTGCCGGTCTGAAATGGTCGTTCACCCGTCCCCTCGCCGTTACTCCCAAGTATGTTGTCTGCAACGCCGACGAAGGGGAGCCGGGCACCATCAAAGACCGCTATCTGATGGAGGGCGACCCCCACAAGGTCCTGGAAGGCATGGCCATTGCCGGTTACGCCATCGGAGCCAGCCAGGGCTATATCTACTGCCGGGGCGAATACTACCTGTCCAAGTATCGCCTGAATCAGGCCATCAAGCAGGCCACGGCGAAAGGGTTCCTGGGAGAAAAGCTCTTCGGCACCGATTTTTCTTTTAATGTGGAGGTGCGTTCCGGCTTCGGCTGCTACATCTGCGGCGAAGAAACCGCGCTCATCGAATCCGTGGAAGGCAAACGGGGTTACCCCCGGTTAAAGCCCCCCTTCCCCGGCGTGGCGGGTCTGTGGGGCAAACCCACCGTGGTGAACAACGTCGAGACCCTGGCCAGCGTGCCGGCCATCCTCAAACGGGGCGGGGCCTGGTATAAAGGCCTGGGCACCGCGGACACCGCGGGCACCAAGATTTACCAGATCATCGGCCGGGTGCAAACCCCCCAGATCGTGGAAGCCCCGGTGGGGATGACTTTGCGGGAGTTGATCGACACTTACGGCGGGGGGCTCTTACCCGGCCGCAGCTTCAAGATGTGCCAGACCGGCGGGGCGTCCGCGGGCCTGGTGACGCCTGAGTGTTTGGATGTGGTCATGGACTACGGCTCCCTGTCCAAGGCCGGTGGCGCCTTAGGCTCCGGCACCATGCTGGTGATGGATGATTCCACCTGCGTCGTAGATTTCCTGCGGTCGGTGGCCGTGTTTTTCGCGCATGAATCCTGCGGCCAGTGCACCCCATGCCGAGAAGGCACTCCTCGCCTGCTTCAGACCCTCACCCGCATCAGCCAGGGCCAGGGGCGGATGGAAGATCTGGCCTTCCTGGAGCGGCTGAGCTGTACCCTGCTGGATGCTTCATTCTGTCCCCTGGGCCAATCCGCCGGGGTGCCGTTGATGAGCGCGCTCAAAAACTTCCGCCCGGAAATTGAGGCCCACATCCAGGAGAAGAAATGCCAGGCCGGGGTCTGCCGCTGTAGTTAAAAAGGAACTGAACTGATCGTCGGCCCCCGAACCGATAACTTAAGAAAAATCCTGTCTGCCTCCAACCCTTCTGGGTTGGAGGCTTTTTTTTCGCCTTGACAGATCATCGAGGCGTACCTACCTTATCGATAATTATTCTTTATAAATAATGATTAGCTATACTCATTGCCAAAAGTTTTTTCTTATTAACCCCTCACCCTACCCTCTCCCACCAGGGGAGAGGAGAATTAGAGGAAAAAACTTTTGGCAAGTGCTATATATTATTGAAAAATTTGCCGATAGCGGATTACCGAGATATGGCCGATCCACAAACCCGTTTAGATGAGATGCTGGTCCGGCTCAAGGCCAGGAAATTCCGGATTACTCCCCAAAGATTGGCCATACTCAAAATCCTGGCCGCAAGCGATGATCACCCAAGCGTAGAGCGCATTTATGAGCAGGTGAAGGAGAATTTTGCCACCACCAGCCTGGCCACGATTTACAAAACCGTTATGCTGCTCAAGCAGTTGCACGAGGTCTTGGAGCTTGGTTTTCCGGATGGCAGCAATCGTTATGACGGCAACAGACCCTATCCCCATCCGCACGTCGTCTGTCTCAAATGCAAACGGATTATGGATCCGGATCTAGGGAGCACCGCAAAACTCGCGGCCGAGGCAGCTTTGCAGACGGGTTACAAGATTGTGGACCATCGCCTGGATTTTTTCGGCATCTGTCCGGAATGTCAGGAAAAAGAGCAGAATAAAAAGTAAATTATGCCCTGTCGGGTGACCCCGGCAAGAACGGCGAACCAACGACAACGAGCTACATCAGGCAAGGAGGAAGCCCATGACTAAGGAAAAAGATAAGTTAACCACTGCCTTCGGCATCCCTGTGGCCGATGACCAAAACAGCATGACCGCGGGCGAGCGGGGACCGGTGTTGATGCAGGACGCACATCTGTTAGAGAAGCTGGCACATTTCGACCGGGAGCGCATTCCCGAGCGAGTGGTGCATGCCAAGGGCGCGGGCGCGGGTGGCTACTTTGAGGTGACCGCGGACGTGACCCGCTACACCAAGGCCAAATTTCTCTCCCAAGTTGGGAAGCGCACCGAGGTCTTCGCCAGGTTTTCTACCGTTGGCGGCGAAAAAGGTTCAGCCGACGCCGCCCGTGACCCCCGGGGCTTTGCGGTCAAATTTTACACCGAGGAGGGCAATTACGATTTTGTCGGCAATAATACCCCGGTATTTTTCATCCGGGACCCTCTCAAGTTTGCCGACTTCATCCACACCCAGAAGCGGCATCCGGCCACCAACTACAAGGACGCCGACATGTTTTGGGACTTTCTGTCCCTGACTCCGGAGTCCATTCACCAGGTCACCATTCTTTTCTCCGACCGGGGCACGCCGGCCACCTTCCGCAACATGAACGGCTACAGCAGCCACACCTATAAATGGTATAACGCCGACGGCGGCTACGTCTGGGTGCAGTATCATTTCAAGACCGACCAGGGCATCAAGAACCTCACATGGCAGGAGGCCTTGCACTTGAGCGGCGCCGATCCCGATCACGCCACCCGGGACCTGTTTGAGTCCATCGCTCGGGGCGATCATCCGTCCTGGACCCTGGAGATGCAAATCCTGACGCCGGAGCAAGCCAAGGATTTTCGCTGGGATATCTTTGATATCACCAAGGTCTGGCCCCATAGCGAAGTGCCGCCCATCAAGATCGGCAAGCTGGTTCTGAACCGTAACCCGGTAAATTACTTTGCTGAAGTTGAGCAGGCGGCCTTTTGTCCTGGCAACGTGGTCCCGGGCATCGCCATTTCCCCGGATAAGATGCTCCAGGCCCGGGTATTTTCCTATCACGACACCCACATTCACCGGTTGGGACCCAACTACCACCTGATCCCGGTGAATGCGCCGAAATGCGCCCCGGAAACCAGCTACCAGCGGGACGGCTTTATGCGGGTGGACGCGGGCGGCGGCAGCGGGCCCAATTACTGGCCCAACAGTTTCGATGGGCCGGCTCCGGACCCCACGACGGGCGAGCCTCCCTTTGAGGTGTCGGGTATGGCGGGACGACATCCTTTCACCTTTCCCAACGACGATTTCGTCCAGGCCGGGAATCTATACCGCAAGGTCATGACCGACATGGACCGGGACCACCTGGTGGGTAACATCGTGGAGCACCTGGGCAATGCGGCCAAACGCATCCAGCTGCGGCAGACCGCCGTGTTTTTCAAGGCTGATGCCGATTATGGGAAGCGGGTAGCCGCGGGGTTGGGCCTGGATGTGGCCATGGTTGAGCGCCTGGCGGGCATGTCCCACAAGGACCGGGCCGCGGCCACCGCAACGGGCACCTTGCCTTGAGGCGCAGCAATACTTATAAGGATATATACGGGTGATAACGGGACCCGGTGACCGGGAATGACCCACACTACTTTTGAGAGAAACGGAGGGTATATGGCGAAAAAGAAGTTTATCGTGCATGCGGAGTGTCCGGCGTGCGCCTGCGGGGATATCTCCTTTTTGGGGCCGGAGAAGCTGAGGGAGAAGTTCATCGGGGACGAAAAAGAGATCGATATCCTCTGCCCCATGTGCGGCACCAAGACCAAGGGCAAAGGGAAGATGGAAGAGGAGAAGTAGCCGAGCCTGGGGTTACGGACCAGCAGCCGGATGCAAGGCCCGGGGGTCGGTGAGACGACCCTTGGGCCTTTGTTTTGGCCGGGCGAACTTTCCGTCCAAAACGGGTAAATTACCGGGACGCGGGTTCCCAGCGGCCGGCCGCGGGGGCGGATTTGACCCCGGGGGGTGAGGCGGCCTCGTGGGCCGAAAGTCTCCGGAGCGGGGGCGGGGTTTCCGCCTCATGGGCAGGGATGTAGTATTTCCGGGCTTCGGGCAGGAAAGCCTCGAGTTCGCGGAGGCGGCTGGCGTCGGTGGGGTGGGTGGACATGAACTGAGGCATATTGACTTTCTTGTCCTTGGTCATCATGCGTTTCCAGAATTCCAAAGCCTGGGCCGGGTCGTACCCCGCCTTGGCCATGAGGATGAGTCCGATATGATCGGCCTCGTATTCATGTTTCCGGCTGTAGGGCAGGAGGATGCCGTACTGGGTCCCCAGGCCGTAGCCTGTCATGATGGCCTGGCCGGCGACGGGGCTCATGCCGCCCAGGGCCGCTCCCAGCCCGATGCCCCCGACCTGGGCCAACATCCCCTGGCTCATGCGCTCCCCGGCATGGCGGGCCAGGGCGTGGCCCACTTCGTGGGAGATCACCGTGGCCAGACCGGTTTCGTCCTTGGTATACTTCAGGATGCCGGTAAATATGCCTACTTTGCCGCCGGGCAAACAGAAGGCATTGGCCTCCTTATTGTCAAAGACCACAAACTCCCAGCGATAATCGGGTCGCTTGGCCGCGGCTGCGACGCGCTGACCTACCCTCTGCACTTCGGCGTTAATGGCCGGGTCCTGGGAAATTTTATACTCGCGCTTGATCTGCCCGAAGGCCTGGTACCCCATGCTGGTCTCGCTGCCTTCGGAGGTCAGCATAAGCTGGCGCCGGTCGGTGTAGGGCGCGCGCGCGCACGCTGCCACCAGGACGGTGAGCCCAATAATGAAAAAGAGGAGCACATTTCGGGATATCGGGAGCATGGCTGCTCCTTAACCAGGGAAAACTACCGGCCCGAAGGGAACCGGCAGCGGATAACCTCAGGGTTATGTTATACAAATTTTAATATATTGGCGCATAATTGCCAATATTTATGACAGTGCTGTCGGGAAATAGGTGGATACGCAGGTCCCCCCGATAATTGCATCAACTCGGCATGAATTAAAAATGGCATGAAGGAGAAAAAGTGGCGCGACCGGTTTATATCGCAGTGATCGGCGGGAGCGAAATCAGTGCCGAACTGGCCGAACTGGCCCGGCAGGTTGGCCGCGAGGTAGCCCGCCAAGGGGCGGTGCTGCTGTGCGGCGGGCTGGGTGGGGTCATGGCCGCCGCGGCCCAAGGGGCCAAGGCAGCCGGAGGGGTCAGCCTGGGGATTCTCCCCGATGGGGACCATAGGGGCGCCAACCCATACCTTACTTACAGCATCGCCACTAACCTGGGGCACGCCCGGAACATGCTGATCGCCCACAGCGCCGACGCGGTCATTGCCGTGGACGGCAGCTACGGCACCGTGTCTGAAGCGGCCATCGCCTTGAAACTGGGCAAGCCGGTGATCGCCCTAGAGGTGACCTGGGATTTACCTGGCCTGCAACGGGCCAACAGCGCCGAGGCAGCCGTGGCCCTGGCCTGGGAGAGGCTTCAAAAGCGGTAGGCGAAATAATTTTTCGATAGACTTGATAAGGTAGCTAACCCAGGAAATGAGCCGGCCAGCACGTCCGAAATTGCCTCAGAAACTTTTTTCCGCCTCCTGGTGGCTAATCCGCCAAAAATAATTATGTTGAATTTAACCTGATCGTCGTAAAGATTAACGCCAGGTGGCAATGTGGCCGAATTGACCGGCAAAACCTTGATCATCACCGGGGCCTCTCTGGGGATCGGGCGAGCCCTGGCCCTGGAACTGGCCGGCCTTCGGGTCAACCTGGTCTTAAACGCCCGGCACACGCCGGCTCTGCAGGAGGCGGCGGCCGCGTGCGCGGCCCATGGCATCAAGGTGAGCCCTTGCGCGGGCAATGCCGCAAAGTCCGGAACTGCCACTGAGTTAGTGAATCAGGCGACTGCCCTGGGCAGCTTTTACGGCTTCATCCATGCCGCCGGGGTCCTTAACCCCGGTCCCTTGCTGTGGGAGTTGTCTGAGCGTGAATTCCAGGAGATTTTGGACTCCCACGTCACCGCGGCCTACCAGCTTATCCGGGCTGCGATCCCCACATTGCTGCAGCACGGGGAAGGGCTGGCGGTCTTTTTCGGCTCCGGCGCGGCTGAGGCTAATATCCCCGGCATCGGCGCCTACTGTGTGGCCAAGGCTGCTGAAGAGCATCTGGCCCAAGAATTGGCTGCGGAAGCGCCTGCCATTTTAAGCTTCGTCTTCCGACCGGATGCCACGGAAACTCGGATGCAGCGACAGGCCCGAAAATCAACCGGCGGGGGTGCAGAGAACCTGCATCGCATTTTTGGCGGTTATAAAGACCGGGGACAACTGGCCACCCCGAAGGAGGCGGCACGGGCTCTGGTGCGGATTCTGACCAATCGTCTCCGGCGATTCCAGAAAAATATTATGGACTGAGGCGCCAGCGGAACAGAGAAAGTGCCGGTCCAGGGGCTTGAAAAAGTCCAGGTGGATTGACCCCGCCTCACCAAATCGTATATAACTTTAGCCTATGCCTAAATCACTACTTATCGTCGAATCACCCACCAAGGCCAAGACCTTGCAAAAATACCTGGGCCCCGATATCCAGGTGGTCTCCAGCAAAGGGCACATCAAGGACCTGCCCAAAAATGAGCTGGGCGTGGACCTGGAGCACGACTTTCAACCCAAATACGTCACCATCCTGGGAAAGGCCAAGGTCATTCAGGACTTGAAGAAGGTGGCCGAAAATATCCAGGAGATTTTCCTGGGGCCTGACCCGGACCGGGAAGGGGAGGCCATCGCCTGGCACATCGCCGAGGTTTTGGGGGAGAAAAACCACCGATTCCACCGGGTGCTGCTCCTGGAGTTAACTCCCAAGGCCATCAAGGCGGCCCTAGCGAAACCGGTGAAGCTGAACCGGCCCCGTTATGACTCTCAGCAGGCCCGCCGTATCCTCGACCGCCTCGTGGGCTATCAGATCAGCCCGATATTGTGGCAAAAGGTGAAAACGGGCTTAAGCGCCGGGCGGGTGCAATCCGTGGCTTTGCGGCTGGTATGCGACCGCGAGCGGGCTGTTATGGCCTTTGTGCCCGAGGAGTACTGGAGCCTGGACGTCTGCCTGGAGGCCGGTTCGCCCCCGCCGTTTGTGGCCCATCTCTTGAAACACAAGAGCAAGAACATTAAGCCCGGCAGCGTGGTGGCGGTAGAGAAAATCCTGGACGCCCTGGATACCGCCGAGTTTCGGGTTGCCAAGATCGAGACCAAGCCGCAGCGGCGCAACCCCGCCCCGCCCTTCATTACCAGCAGCCTGCAGATGGAGGCCAACCGCAAACTGAGGTTTGCCCCCAAAAAGACCATGAGTCTCGCCCAGAAGCTCTATGAAGGCAAAGATTTGGGCGACGAAGGGCCTGTGGGCCTGATCACCTATATGCGGTCCGACTCCACCCGGGTGTCGGCCGAGGCCTTGGATGCGGTGCGGACCTTCGTCGGCGGCACCTATGGCGATGCGTATCTGCCCCAGGTCCCGAACAAGTTCAAAAGTCCCAAAGGAGCCCAGGAGGCCCATGAGGCCATCCGGCCCAGTGATGTGGCCCGGCGCCCCCAGGACGTGAAGGCGTTTCTGAGTAAGGATGAGCTGGCCCTCTATGACCTGATCTGGCGGCGGTTCGTGGCCTCCCAGATGACGCCCGCGGTTGTTGACCTGACTACCGTGGATATCAGCGCCGGAGATTACCTGTTCCGGGCCACCGCGTCGGTGCCGAAGTTCCCGGGGTTCACCAAGGTTTACCAGGAATCTGCGGAGATGGACGAGGAAGGCAAACCGGCCAAGCTACCGCCGCTGGCCCAGGGCGATCTGCTTAAGTTGCGCGATTTCGACCCCCAGCAGCACTTCACCAAGCCACCGGCCCGCTACACCGAGGCCTCCCTCATCAAAGAACTGGAGGTTCAGGGGATCGGCCGGCCCAGCACCTACGCCACCATCCTCACCAACCTCCAGGACCGTCTCTATGTGGTGAAGGAGAAGACCGCGCTCAAGCCCACGGAAATGGGGCTGGTGGTGAGCGATCTGCTGGTGGAGAATTTCCCCGACGTCATGGATCCCAAGTTTACTGCCGGCATGGAGGATAAGCTGGACCGGGTGGCGGATGGGAAGGTCCCCTGGCAGCAGGTCATGCAGGAATTTTACGGTACCTTTGCCCAGGCACTCGATGCGGCCAAGAAAGGCATGCGCCGGGTCAAGAGCGTGCCCACCGAGCTTAAATGTCCCGATTGCGGGGCCGAACTCGTGGTGCGCTGGGGTAAAAACGGCGAGTTCATCGGGTGTTCCGCCTATCCCGAGTGTGGCTTTACCGGGGATTTCACCCGGGATGCCCGGGGCCAGATAGCCCTTCAAGGCATGGAACCGGCCACTCCCGGTGCCACTGCGGAACAGCCGGGCCAGGCCACGGCGGCTCGGGGTAAGCCTGTGCCTACCGGGCAAATCTGCCCCAAATGCGGCAAGGAGTTGCTGCTGCGCCGGGGCAGGCTGGGCGAATTTTTGGGTTGCGCCGGCTATCCCAAGTGCAAGTTCACTCAGAATTTTACCCGAGGCCCCGAAGGCGAGATCATCCCCCAATCCCCGGAAGACGAGGCCGCGATCCCTTGCCCCAGGGAAGGCTGCGGCGGCCACCTGCTGAAGCGCCGCTCCCGCCGGGGCATCTTTTATGGCTGCAGCAACTACCCCAAATGCTCCTTCACCATGAACCAGCCGCCCCTGGAACAGCCCTGCCCTCAATGCCAGTTCCCCTGGCTCATGAAAAAAGGCAAAAAAATCCTCTGCCCCCGGGACGAATGCAGCCACGAGGAGGCTGCCGCGGCTGTTAATGAGTGAGGAGAGGATTGTAAAGGTTTTCGAGGGAGAGGGGAGGACGGGGGAACCCTTACAAAAAACTCCCCCCGGCCCTCCCCTCAACTCCTCCTGTCCTAATTCCACCATCACCATCATCGGCGGGGGGTTGGCAGGGAGCGAGGCGGCCTGGCAGGCGGCCCGGCGAGGGGTGCGGGTGCGTCTTCATGAGATGAAGCCCGTGAAATTCTCGCCGGCGCACCAATCGCCGTTTTTAGGGGAGCTGGTGTGCAGCAACTCGCTCAGGGCTGAAGGGCAGGGGTCCGCCGTGGGGCTCCTCAAAGAGGAGATGCGGCGGCTTAACTCCCTGATCATGAATGCGGCCCTGGCTACCCGGGTGCCCGCGGGCAAGGCCCTGGCAGTGGATCGGGGCGCGTTTGCGGCTTACATCACCCAGGCCCTGGAAGCTGAGCCTCTGATAGAAATCGTCCGGGAAGAGGTTGAGGATTTGCCCCTGGACCGGACCATTATAATCGCCACGGGGCCGCTCACTTCCGATCCTCTGGCCGCAGCCTTAGGAACGCTTACCGGACAGAAGCATCTGCATTTCTACGATGCCATCGCGCCCATTGTGGCCGCGGATTCCCTCGACATGGACATGATCTTCCGAGCCTCCCGCTACGGGGCCGGAGATGATTACCTCAACTGTCCCTTCAGCGAACCCGAGTACGCCGCGTTTTACCAGGCCTTGACGAGCGGTGAACAGGTACCCCTCAAACCCTTTGAAGAGCCCCGGTACTTCGAGGGCTGCCTGCCCGTGGAAATCATGGCGGCCCGGGGCTATCAAACCTTGTTGTTTGGCCCCTTAAAACCCGTGGGGCTGGTTGATCCCCGCACCGGCCGCCAGCCCTTTGCGGTGGTGCAGCTCAGGGCCGAAAACCGGGAAGGCACGCTCTACAACCTGGTAGGGTTTCAGACCAAGTTGAAGTATGGGGAGCAAGAACGAGTCTTCCGCCTCATCCCGGGGCTAGCGCACGCCGAGTTCGTGCGCCTGGGGTCCATCCACCGCAACACCTTCATCCACTCGCCGGGCCTGCTCTCGGCATACCTCAATTTCCTGGCGCACCCGCACCTGTTCCTGGCCGGTCAAATCTCCGGGGTGGAGGGCTACGTGGAATCCGCGTCCATGGGGCTCTTGGCCGGGATCAATGCCACCCGCCAGGCTTTGGGGCAACCGCTCCTCACACCGCCCCGGGAAACCGCGCTGGGCGCCCTCATCTACCACCTCACCAACACCGCCACCAAAGATTTCCAACCCATGAACGTCAACTTCGGCCTATTCCCGCCACTTGAGGGGCGTATTTCTAAGAAACTCCGGGGAGCGGCGTATGCGGAGCGGGCGTTGGAGGCGCTGGAGGAGTGGATAAGGAGTGAAGGAGAGGAAACGTAAAGGGTCAGAGGTGCTGAAATTCCGAGGTCGATTAAACCTAGTCGATTGTGGTGCTGAACTCTCGCTTTATCAGCGAGCTTCTTGCGCCGAATCGGCTGAAGGCGTTGTTTGGCGTCTTTCAGATCATTACCGGAGCCATTGCAATTGACCAGCCTTGTAGGCAAGAGTCGCAACTCCTGCGAGGATACTAGATACTGCAACAATCAGTGCCCAAAGCTGCTTGGTTTTAAGATGGGATAAAAGCACACCCACCTTCAGCTCTGCAGGGTCAAGATCAACCTTTTGCAAAGAAGTACTATTTTTCTGGATATACGACAACCACTCCCTGAAGACCTGCTGAAACTGGTCCGTCTTCAGAAAGGATGGTGAAAGATCTGTTTCGAGTGCCATCCACTCAAAACGGTCACTGAGCATACCCTGTCGTTTAACCCCACGTTGAACGAAGGTCAAGATAGGTACACGCTGTGCATACGCCATCGCCGCCTCCATTTGGTTCCAGATGGTGGGGTGTGACTCGTTCTTGATTTCCTTCTGCTCGGGCGAATCTGGTTTGTCGAGTGCCTCTATGATTCGTATGCGCTCGAACGCGATGACGATTGCTCCATCGCACTTTCCAATCAGGTCTCTTGAAGCTTCAACCGGCTGCCTGCCAGAGAAGCTGCTACGCCCAACTGTTTGAGGGGTACAATTATGGGACTTCAATTGGGCCTCTATGGCAGAGATGAAGTCTTCTTGTCCCTGAGTGTGCGGAGTACCACAACTCAAAAAAACCTCGTAAGGCTTTTCATCGCTCATCGCTTTTCACCCGATCACTCTTTAGTCTTATAGGGCGGCCCGTGGCCGCCGTCAAGGGAGGCGGCGCACACGGTGCGCCCTATAGCTACTTTTGCTTGGGAACCAGAAATAAATATCTTTCAACCGAAAACCGAAAACGGCCTAATACAGCCGGCTCACCAGTTTGCCCTGGCGGTAAAGGGAGATGTAGCTGTCCTGGGAGACGCAGATGCCCAGGACGCCCGGGGCGTAGGCGGAGAATTCCCGGGTCACCTGGTGGCGCATGCCACTGCCCAGGTCGTCCTGGTCCGGGATCAGACAGATGTTGGCGGGTTTCAGCCGGGCCCGGAACTGGCAGGCTTCCAGCCGGTCGTTGAAGATGACCGCGCCATCGGATTTGGCCAGGCCCACCAGGTGTTGAAGCCACGGTTCGGCCAGGGGTGCCGGGGTTGCCAGGCGCACCTGGTTTTCGATGGGGGTGTGGGGGTCGGCGAATTGCGTCTGGGTCAGGCCCAGGAGGAAGATGGCGCCGTGGCCGCTCCTGCGCGCCAACTCCAACAGCGTCTTGAGGCGGGGCATGACCCCGGCCAGGAGGCAGCCGGGACAGACCTCCCGCACCTGGCGCTCCAGTTCCTGCCAGAAAATGTCCTGGAACAGCGGGATATGGAGATGCCCCTGGCGGTATTCCAGGAAAGAGAGGCGGATGCGGGAATTCTTCCGGCCTTTCAAGGTCACCCAGAAGCTGATCCGGCCCCGGTGGGAAATGCTGGCCAAGGGCATAATGGCGCGCCAGGCCGCCACGGTAGCAAGCTGGCGTTGGGTGCCCTGGATGTGCTTGAGCAGGCCCACGATCCTGCCGTCGTGCACGGCCAGGAAGGTGGAGCGGCCATCGGCATTGAGGAGAAACTGCCGGAGCCCCTGCAAACCATGGTCCAGGGAGGTAAAGTTGGCTTCATGGAACCAGAGGAGGGAGGGCCAGCGTTGCCGGTAATAATCCAGGGGGCGGTAGTTGTTGAGAATGGCGAACCCCGTGAACAGGCGCTCACCTTCCACCGAATAATAGAGGAGGCGCTTGAAGAGGCGCCAGGCCCGGATAATGGCTTCCTCCCGGCCTTTGTCTAGCATGCCGCAACGGCGCAGGTCGGCGGCGGTGTAGAGCATGGAGCCGATGTAGGGGTTGTCCTGGGCGTCCAGCTTGATGGTGGCGCAGGGGGCCTGGGTCAGGCTCTGGAGGTAATCGGCCACCACCTGTTCTTCCAGGGAATAGGGGGTAAAAGAGTGCATGCCTGCCTCTTCCCCCCCCGACAGCGACAGGTGCATGATCACCAGCCGGCCGAAAAGCATGCTGAGGAAGCGGCAATGGAACGGGGAAAGCAGGAACGCGGTTTGGGTGGTGCGCAGCCGGAAAAAGAATTGAAAATCGGCCAATTCTACCCGGATGATATGGTAGATGATCTGATCGTTTTCGGTCAGGTTGGGGTAAATGACGCCCCGGACTTCCATGAGGTGGCGCTGGAGGTAAGTGGTGAAGCAGGGAAAGAGTTCCCGGCCCCCGGAGGCCTCCAAGGCTTCCAGGTCAGGGTTGTCCATCCAGTCTATGGTGCAGGTGGTGATGTCGTACACCAGGCGCAAGACCTCGGGAGTGGAGATGAGGAAGTGGAGTCGGGAAGCGAGGAACTCCTTGGTCTGGACTTGAGCTTTGGCCATGGGGCGCTGATTTTCCTTTATAGATATAGGGGCTAAAGGACCCGTGATTTCCTAACTATCCTAATATTATCATTTTTTTGCTGAAGTCCAGAGGCGTCTATGATTGGGAGCGAAGCTGGTGGCAGAAGGCGGGCAGATCGTGGCTGATCAACCGGGCTTGCGAAGCGATTTCGGGCCAATCCAGGGTAGTAAATTGGCGGTCATAGAGGAGCCAGCGGCCGCCCACCATGACGTGGGATACGTCCGCGGCCCGGGCGGCATAGACCAGATGGGAATAGGGGTCGTAGAGAGGGGTGAGGTGGGGCGGGTCCACGGGCACCACGATGAGGTCCGCGGCTTTGCCGATGGTCAGGGTGCCAGTTATGGCGCCCATTCCCACCACTTTGGCGCCCTCTCGGGTAGCCAGGGCCACCATTTGGGCCGCGGGCAAAAGGGTGGGATCATGACCCCAGACCTTGTGGAGCCGGGCCGCCAGGCTCATTTCGCCCCACAGGTCCAGGTTGTTGTTGGACGCGGCCCCGTCCGTGCCCAGACCTACGGGTACCCCGAGCTGAAGCATTTGGGGGATGGGGGCCACACCCGCGGCCAGTTTGAGATTGCTGTCGGGGCAATGGCTGACCTTAACCCCCCGATGAGCCAAAAGTTCCAGGTCGGGAGGCTTAAGCCACACGGCATGGACCGCGACCGTCGCGTCATCCAGCAGGCCCATGCGGTCCAGATAGGTCGCAGGGGTGAGACCCGTGCGCCGGGTCAGGTCCGCCACTTCCTCACGGGTTTCCGCCAGGTGGATGAAGAAGGGCACCTTATAGGCGCGGGTGAGGTCCTTGGCCTTTTGGAGGGTCTTTTCCCCGCACGTATAGGGCGAATGGCAGAAGACGCTGGAATAGAGCCGGTTTGGGTAAGCCGCCCCCGTATCTAGGAATTCGGCGGCCACCTCCAGGTTGCGGGCGGGGTCCGGGACCCCGGGCGCGGGAAAGTCCACCACCCCCTGAGCCACATTAGCCCTGAGACCGGCGTAGGCCAAGGCCCGGCGCACTTCGGCCTCGAAAAAGTAACTGTCGGCCACCGTGGTGATCCCGCCCCGGATCATTTCGGCCGCGGCCAGGAGCGCTCCCCAATAGACTTTGTCCTCATTGAGCCAGGCCCCTTCGGCAGGGAAGATGAACTCCGTAAGCCACTGCTTTAAGGGCAGATCGTCGGCCAGGCCCCGGAACCAGACCATGGGCGCGTGGCAATGGGTGTTGACCAGCCCGGGGAGGACCAGGGCGCCCTTAACGTCGAGGCTCTGCCGGGCGGCGGCAAGGTCCTGGGGGGCCGGCGTCTTACCCACCGCGGCGATTTTCTCGCCCCGGATGGCGACGTAGCCGGGGGAGATGGGGGCCGCCCCGGGTTCCATGGTGAGGACCAGGGCATTATGGAGCAGACAGTCCCACGTCATTGCATCAAAGTTAGTACTGTTGAGATCGGGGCCGGCTGGTCAACTCGGCAGATTTTGGTTGGGAGGAGATGCGCCTTGGTCCTGGTATTTTTCTTTGATGGCGGTAATCACCTCGTAAATGGCGAAAAAGGCCTCCACCACTTCCGGATCAAAGTGTTTGCCGGCCTGGCCTTTGAGGTAATCAATGGTCATCTCCTCGGTCCAGGGGCTTTTGTAAACCCGTTGGGAGACCAAAGCGTCGTAGACGTCGGCCAGGGCGACAATGCGGCCGGCAATGGGTATTTCCTCGCCCTTTTTCCCGGATCCCAAAGGAGGATTCTCCTGGTAAATATCGTCGATTGTACCCGGATATCCCGTGCCGTCCCATTTCTCATGATGGTTCAGGGCAATTTCCGCGGAGAGGGTATCCAGGTCGGATTCCTTATTGAAAAACAAGCGGGCCCCAAGAATCGTATGATACTTCATGATGCGGAATTCTTCCGGGTTAAGCGCCGCGGGTTTTTTCAGGATAAGATCGGAAATGGCCACTTTCCCCAAGTCGTGCAACATGGCGGCAATTCTGGTCAAATCTTTGGTATGCTTGATTTCGTCTTCGGCCTGGCCCTGCATGAGGGCCCACTGATGATAGACCTCGGCGGCATAGGCCCCCACCCGGTTGGCATGGAGCCCGGTTTCCTTGGGGTCCCGCAGTTCGCACATCTTGATCATTCTTAAGATCATCTCCCGGGTCATCATGGCCCGCTCGATGGCGGTGGCGGCGTTATCGGCAAAATAACTGAGCAGCAACTGGTCGCTTGGGGTGAAGCGCGTGGGACCCAGGTCAGCGCCCAGGGGATTGATAATCTGCATCACTCCCACGGTCTTGTTTTGGCTGGTCTTGAGGGGCAGCGCCAGGATTGATCGCGTCCGGTAATGGGCCTGTTCATCAAAGGCATGATTGAAACGGAATGGCATACTTTCCGGGATTTGATAGACGTCGTCAATGACCAGGGGCTTGCCGGTGAGGGCCACGTATCCGGCCAGGGAATGGTTATCAATCGGCAGCGTTTGACTGGTATAAATATATTTGTTACTGCTGGAGTCCCCAAACAGGGTGTCGTTGTGAATGTAATTGAAATTGAGGACGTTGTTTTCGATGAGATAGATGGAACCCGCGTCCGCCCGGGTCAACTCCCGGGCCTGGAGGAGCACCGCGTCCAACAAGGCGTGGATGTCTTTGATGTGACTAAGCTTCTCGACAATCTGCAAGATTCTGCTGCAGGTATCTCCCTCGGCTTGATTTTTCCCGATGTCAGGCTCACCTCTGGGTGGCGCCGGCTCCAAATACATCATTTACTCCCAGGGCCCAGGTTATCTTTAAGATTACAGAAATTATTCCGGTAGAATGGCCAGGATACATGGTTTATCGGCTAATATCCACCGGCGCGCCAGTTTTTTCTTCCACCGCCCGGACAAAGCGGTTCCAATCGATGATCCTGGCGAGATTGCGGTCCTGGATTTTCTTCATGGCATACTGGAGCATATCCGGAATCTTTAAGTAAATATCCTCGTGCACTTCCACATAGGTGCGGCCCTTGAGGAAACCGATTTTCACCGGCTCATAAATCATCTCCACCGACGTGCCCACCGGGGTCATATCGAAGAGCTTTTCAATATCCTCGGGATAATGACGGATACAGCCGTGGCTGACCAGGCGGCCCACGCCCATGGGGGCATGGGTGCCGTGGAGGCCGTAATGGGACAGGCCCATCCAGCGGTTGCCCACGGGACAATCATCCCCCGGCGGCATATAGGACATGCCGTATTTGGCCTGGAGCCCCTTGGGAATGCGCCAGCCGGGGTCGACCGCCTTGTTCTGGACCCGGAAGCGCTTGCCGATGGGCGTCTTATACTCAAAGACCCCGATGCCGATGGGAAAGGTCCAGACCTCGTGCTTATCGGGGAAAAAACGGTAGCCCCGGAGTTCGGCGACATTGATCAGGTAACCGGGAAGATTAGAGACTTGGGGTATGATCCACTGGGTGGGGATGACGATATCGGTTTCCCAGGGCAGATAAAAATGATCCAGGCCGTGGTGGAATTTGGCCAGTTCCCAGAAGCCCAGGTCATAGTCCCGGGCGATCTTATACAGGTTCTCGTAGCGGACGATGTGATGCGTTTGAGGTTGGCCCACCACGGTGACGGCGTTAGGGTCCACTCCGGCGCCCTGGGGGAGACGATAGGTGAACGGCCCCGCGCCCCAGGCCGGGGACCCCGCCAGGCACAGCCACCCCACCAGAATACCGGCGAGAAATCTTAGCAATATCGACATAGTATCCATTCTATCGGAAAACGGCGCTGCCAACACAAGTAAATTAATCACTTTGGGAGGCGCTTCAATACATTGTAAGAAATAATCGGGGTTTTTCGAGGGCTTACGTTCGAAGAAATGCCTTGCGCCTGCAAATGTTTAGCGCCATAGTATGAGTATGATTTTAGATGCTCACACCCATGTTTTTCCTGATGAAGTCTGCCGCCGCCGGGAGGATTTCTTTGCCGACGAGCCGGCCTTTCGCCTGCTCTATGATTCGCCGAAGTCCAAGCTGGTGGGGCCTGAAGAGATGGTGGGGGCCATGGCTGAGGCGGGCGTTGACGCCGCGGTGGTCATGGGCTTTCCCTGGCGGGCCGAACGCCTCTGGCGCCGCCAACACGAAGTGATCCTCGAGGCCATGCGCCGCTTTCCCCGGGCGCTGGTCGGCTTTTGCGCGGTGCACGTAATGGAGCCCGGCGCCCCCCGGGAGGTGGAGCGCTGTCTGGCCGCGGGTTTCCGGGGCGTGGGCGAGCTGGCCTGGTATGAAGCCGACCTGGGCGAGGACCTGACCACGGTCCTGGCCCCCATCGCCGAACTCTGCCAGCATTACCGGGCGCCGCTGCTCCTGCACACCAACGACCCGGTAGGCCCCCGCTATCCGGGCAAAGCCGCGCTGTCGCTCCCGGCCCTTTACGCGGCCATCAAGGCCTTTCCGGAAGTCGACTGGATTTTGGCCCACTGGGGCGGCGGCCTGCCCTTTTATGGCCTGATGAAAAAAGAAGGCCCCGAGGTCCTGAAGCGGGTCTATTTCGACACCGCAGCCTCCCCCTACCTCTACCGGCCGGAGATTTACCGCTTGGCCGCCGAGATGGTGGGCCCGGAAAAAATCCTCTTCGGCAGCGACTATCCTCTGCTGCCGGTCAGCCGTTACCTGAAAGAGCTTGAGGCCGCCAACCTGCCGGAGGAGTGGCGGGAGATGATTTTGGGGAAGAATCTGGCGAAGTTGCTGGATTGGTGATTTTAGCGGTCAGCTGACAGCTTAACAGCTTTTAATTTAGATAGAGCAATATATTTTCTAATTTAATTTGTTTTCTTGACAAAATTACCCTGAAACTACACGGGAGGTGGAAAATGGCTAAGAAAGTTTCTATAATAAACTTCAAAGGTGGCGTTGGTAAAACTACTCTTAGTCTTCATCTTTCGACCTATCTTGCCAGGGAAAATCGAGTTCTTGTAATAGACGTTGATCATCAGTCAAGTCTATCAATTGTGATGCTTGGCGGCAAATTGTGGGAGCGATGTTCAAATGATAGGGAAACAATTAATAGAATTTTTGAGTCTTTTTGTAATCGTAATGTTCAAATGCCAGGACATGAAATAATTTCTTCAAACCCATTTCATGCTAGATCACGTAGATATGACTATTACCCTAATTTAGATTTAGTTCCTGCTCAGTTTGAATTAGATGATACGGAGATAGAACTAGCTTCTACTACGATAGGTGGACCTACGCTTTCGGAATGGGAAAAACGAACACTTCTGGCTTCTTGGCTTGATGCAGTCGACGCTGATGAAAACTATGACTATATTATATATGACTGTCCGCCAGCAACGAAGCTGGTTAGCCAGAACGCGTTAGCAGCAAGCGACTGCTTCATAATACCAGTGATTCCTGATGAAATGTCAACACGTGGAGTTACTCATTTTTTGAACCTTGTAAGAAACAAAATTGACGCTAAACTCAAATTTCTACACGACGCCGCAAGTATTTCTGTTCAAGATACACCAAAATCATATGTTGCAGACACAAAAGCAGCATGCATTGTCCCATTCATGGCAAAAACTGCTGGCGCAGCGCATTCGGGTCTCACAAACCTTCATACAAGGAAAATCAGAGAGCTCCGAAGGCAATGGGGGGATTTAGTGCTCAAGCCTATTGTTAAAAACTTGTCCGGGGTACCTGAAAGCATAGACTTGGGATGGCCTGTCTGGCATTCAGGAGCCCCTAATGCCTCTCAAGACGTAATAAATATGATGAAATCCGTTTGTAGAGAAATCACCGAAAATAGGATTTGAGAAATGAAAAATTCAACTGCAGAGACAAGCTCCTGCGATCACTCAGCTTTTAAGAAGTTATTAAAAATTCTTAAACTAAACTTTGAGTATCTGGAAAGGGCCAACGCTGACCAGAACTTGCTCGCTGTCTATGGTACGTTGTTGGAATATTTAGGCAACATCAAATATCAAGACCTTATCAACTTTCTATCTCGGAAACAAGATAGAACCCTGTTCGGTCAGCAACTACGAACTGAACTGTCCGAACAGGAGATATCAAGATTAAGCCTGGATGATATCAATAGCATTATCCACGACAGAGAAAACACTAGAAAGGACCTGGAGCGTATAGCTATTCTACGTTTTGGGATGACTAAGGGAGAAACATCCAAAATTAAGAACAAAGAAATCCTGATTGAAAGGCTACAGGCTCTGATTGACAATGAGAGAACACATGAGTCTATCAGTAGACAAGCAGGCAAAAATCAAACAACGTGATTATTCTAGTTCCCAAGCTGAGCTTGGGAACCAAAATGATGGCAAAGCTTTGCTGTGCTCATTAATCCCATAGGTTAGTCAGTAGGCACAATGAATTTTATCGAGCCCAAGCTCAGCTTGGGCCATGATATCGTTCCCAAGTGCAACTTGGGAACGAGGTTTAAAACGAGTTACGACGCAGAGGCGACCCATTCTATAACCCCTAAGGGATTCATATGCCTCACATTAAATTTTTGCCGGATGACCAGGAAGTTGAGGTGCACGAAGGTGAGACGATTCTCCTGGCCGGGCTGCGGGGCAACATCCCCCATGCCCACCTGTGCGGGGGCAGCGCCCGGTGCTCCACCTGCCGGGTGATTGTTCTGGAGGGGCTGGAGAATTGTGCGCCGCGTAATGCCGAAGAGCAGGCCATTGCAGATATGTTGAAGTTTGACCCGAGGGTTCGTCTGGCCTGTCAGACCGTGGTCACGGGGGATGTCAAACTTCGCCGGGTGGTAACCGATGTTTTGGAAGATGTGGATTTAACCAGTCTCTATGTTAAGGGGGTTGAGCCGTGTTCAGTCGGGGTCGAGAAGTATGTCTTGATCCTTTTTGCTGATATTCAAGGCTTCACGCCATTTGCTGAGAGCCTGCTGTCTTATGATGTCATTCATGCCCTGAACCTCTACTTCCAGAAAGTGGGTGAAGTGATCGGACGCCATGGCGGGGTTATTAACAACTACATGGGGGATGGTTTTATGGCGCTCTTTGAAGCCGATGACCCGGCTGAGGGCGCTCTGCGGGCGGTCACCGCGGGACTGGATATGTTAGAGGCCGTCTTTAAGCTCAAGCCTTATTTCGAGGAAATCTATCATAAGAGTTTTCAGATCCGGATAGGGTTGCACTTTGGACAGGTGGTGGCAGGGAAACTTGGCTCTCCGGGGAATAGAAAGATGACGGTCATCGGGGATACGGTGAACCTGGCCAGCCGGATCGAAGCCGCCAACAAGCAAGCCGGCACCCAATTTCTCATCTCTGACGCTATGTATGCCCTGGTGAAAAAGGAGATTCAGGTTGGCCGGCGGGTCCGCCTTACCCTCCCCGGTAAAACCGGCAGATACAACCTCTATGAAGTCGTTGGCTTGATGAATGCGAACTCCTGAACTCAAAAGGGCAATATCTGCTCAAGCTGGCTTTTAACTCGTTCCCAAGTGCAACTTGGGAACGAGTTAAAAATACGCCTTGGGAACGAGGTAAAAGTCCTAACATCCTAATCACTTCGCACTTCCCGGATACCATGCCGTTTGACTTTAACCTGACCGAAGCTCAACAACAGCGCCTGCTGCAGGTGGCCGCCGGGGCTTGTTACCTTTTAATCGCCTGCTATGGCGGCTTTATCCTTTATTTGGTGAGCGGATTTTGGACCACACCCGGCTGGTTTTATCGCACCGGCATTCCCGCGGGAGCCGATTTTTTGCAGATCTGGGCGGCATCGTCGTTGGCCCTGGGCGGCCACCCCACCTGGATTTATAACCCGGCTGTCCTCAAGACCGCGGAGACCGCCATTGTGGGGGGCACATTTACCGGCTATCTCCCCTGGCATTACCCGCCGTCGTTTTTATTCCTGGCCCTGCCCACCGCACTCCTGCCCTATCCGGCCGCCCTGTTGATCTGGCTGCTCGTGCCCTTAGGCGGGCTCGTGCTCCTGGTCTCCCGCCTGGCGCCGCATCCCCTGGCCTGGAAGTTGGCCCTGGCGTTTCCGGCCATCCCGTTGAACCTGTTTTACGGCCAGGGGGCTTTTCTGATCACCTGGCTCCTGGGAGCCGGGCTACTGTGGCTTAAGACCTGGCCCGTGGGCAGTGGCATTCTCTTTGCCCTCATCCTCAATTACAAACCGCACCTGGGATTATTAGTCATGGTGGCCCTGCTCTGCGGCCGCTGCTGGCGGGCGTTAGGGGCGCTCGTTATCACCACGGCCGCCCTGATGCTGGCCAGCGCCTTAGCCTTCGGCCTCGATACCTGGCTGGCCTTCTTCAAAAATCTCAGTTTTGCGAGCCTGAAACTCAGGGATGAAGCCATTTTGTGGGATAGGATGCCCACGGTGTTTGCGGCCATCCGGCTCCTGGGCGGCAGCGCCCGGCTGGCCTTGGCCGCACAACTTCTGGTCACCGGCGGGACGGTGGCCCTGGTCGCCTGGGTCTGGCGCCGCGCTTTACCCTTGGCGGTGCGGGGGGCGGTGCTCGTGTTGGGCACCTTGCTGATCAATCCCTATGCCTTCGACTACGACCTGACCCTGCTGGTGCTGCCGCTGGCCTGGTTCGGCTGGGAAATTTTTCAGAAAAATGACGGGATTGGCGATATACTCATATTTGCCCTGGTCTACCTCAGCCCCGTGCTCACCCTGTATCCGGTGCAGGTCGCGAAGTTTAATCCCGAGCCCCTGCTGATCGCCGTATTTATGCTCGTTATAGCTTACCGGGGCCTCCGGCAGGCTCCCGGGCTTGAGGCCGGCGCAAAGACTGTTACGCCTGGGTAGATTTTTTTGATATCGTAAAAAGATACCTCCTATACCTAGATATTGATTTATCCTCAATCTAAAGGAACTTATTTTGGATCATACCTCAGACATTCTGGTAATTGGCTCAGGTCTTGCAGGATTAGGTTATGCCCTGAAGGTGGCGGATTTCGCCCGGGTCAACCTGATAACCAAAAAAGGCCTGACGGAAACTTCCACCAGCAAGGCCCAGGGTGGTATTGCCGCGGTGTTGGGACCCGATGACCGCTTCGAGTACCACATAAAGGACACCCTCACCGTGGGCGAAGGCCTGTCCCACCCGGATATCGTGGAGTTGGTGGTCCGGCAAGGCCCGGCGCGCATCCGGGAGCTGGTGGAAATGGGGGCCCATTTCGATCATGGCAAAGACAACGGCTACGATTTGGGCCGGGAAGGCGGCCATTCCCACCGCCGGGTGATTCATGCCCAGGACATGACCGGGGCCGAAGTGGAGCGCATCCTCTCGGAAAAAGTCCTGGCCCACCCCAACATCCGGGTTTTTGAACATCACATGGGGGTGGACCTGATCACCCGCCAGCGCCTGGTGCGCCGGGGCGCGGTGGTGGCCAACACCGAGGAATCTTGTCTGGGAGCCTATGTTCTGAACACCATGACCGGAGAAGTTGACACGTTTATGGCCGCCATCACCCTGTTAGCCACCGGGGGGGTGGGCAAGGTCTATCTCTATACCAGCAACCCGGATATCGCCACCGGAGACGGCATCTCCATGGCCTATCGGGCCGGAGCCTGGATCGGCAACATGGAATTTGTGCAATTTCATCCCACCTGCCTCTATCATCCCGCGGCCAAGAACTTCCTCATTTCCGAGGCGCTCCGGGGCGAAGGGGCCACCCTCATCGATCAGGCGGGCAAGGCCTTCATGGAGAAGTACCATCCCCTGAAGGACCTGGCGCCCCGGGACACGGTGGCCCGGGCTATCGACCTGGAAATGAAAAAAACCGGCGCGGACTGTGTCTACCTGGATATCAGCCACAAGCCGGCAGATTTCGTTAAAAGCCGCTTTCCCAACATCTACCATGAATGCGAGAAGTTCGGCATCGATCTCACCAAAGAGCCCATCCCGGTGGTGCCCGCGGCCCATTATATGTGCGGCGGAGTGGCGACGGACGCCTGGGGCCGCACGACCATCTCCAACCTGTTTGCGGTAGGGGAGGTGTCCATGACCGGCCTCCACGGCGCCAACCGCCTGGCCAGCAACTCACTCCTGGAGGCCCTGGTCTTTTCCCACCAGGCGGCCCAGGTAGCCCAAGAGACGCTGCCCGATCTTCTGGCCAAACCCGCGGCGCCGGCGCCGGAATGGAACCCCTTCGGGGCCACCGACAGCGAAGAAGCCGTGGTGGTGTCCCACAACTGGGACGAAATCCGGCGATTTATGTGGAACTACGTGGGCATCGTCCGCACCGACCGGCGGCTGCTGAGGGCGCAACACCGGATCGACCTGATCCAGCAGGAGATTCAGGAGTACTACTGGAACTTTATCATCACCAGCGATCTTTTAGAGTTGCGCAATATCGCCACGGTGGCCGACCTCATTATCCGCATGGCCTTAAGCCGCAAAGAGAGCCGCGGCTTGCACTACAACCTGGATTACCCCCAGATTGATGATGAAAATTTTCATAAGGATACGGTGATTTCCTCTGAAGGCTGGCATTGAAAGGGGGGACAAGATCCTCCTGGTGGATGATGACCCGCAGCTCTTGAGCACTCTGACCGAGTGCCTCGATGGTCAAGGCTATGCCGTGACCGCGGCTGCGGACGGTCATCAGGCCATGGAGGCCCTCACGGCCCAGGAATTCGCCCTGGCCCTCCTGGACCTCATGCTCCCCGGCGCCTCCGGCCTGGACCTGTTAACCCACCTCAAGACCCACTCCCCGGATACGGAAGTTATCCTCATCACCGGCCACGCCGGCCTGGACAGCGCGGTTCAGGCCTTGCGCCTGGGGGCTTATGACTACCTGATCAAATCCGACTTGCGCCTGGCCGAGCTTCAGGCCCTGGTAGCCCGGGCGTTGGAGCGGCGCCGGCTGGCCCGGGAAAACCGGGAACTGGTGGCCCACCTCACCCAGGCCCGGGAAGAACTGGCCAACCGTAGGGCCCGGGAGTTAACCCAGGTGCGCCAAATCGGCGAGACCCTGGTCGGTCCTCTCACCTGGGATCAGCTCAGCCAGGGGCTGGTCAACCTCATCTGGAACAGCTTCCCCGTCCAACTCCTGGGTCTGACGATGCAAGGCCCCATGCCAGAGCTGCCCCTGGAGGCCTTTCGATGTCAGACTGACATCCCGGACGCCGGCTATCGGACTTTTCAGGAGGTGCTGAAGGGTCAACTGACGGCTGACTGCGCCGCGCCGTCCCCCACCGGGACGCCGCTGCCGCAAATGCTCTGGCACAAGGTGGCGGTGGAAGACGTCATTCTAGTTGCGGGGGCCGGACGCCAGGAGCCCTTCACCCCGGAGGAAGCCGAGCTCTTCCAGATTTTTATCCTCCAGGGAGAGGCCGGGATCAAGAATCTGGCGCTCTTCGAGCAGGTGAAAAGCCTGGCCCTCCGGGATGCCCTGACCGGCCTGCACAATTACCGCTATTTCCGGGAAACGCTCTCACATGAGGTGGAACGGAGCCGCCGCTATAACCTGCCGCTCTCCCTGCTCTTCCTGGACATCGATGATTTCAAACAGATCAACGACACCCTGGGCCATCTGCACGGGGATGCGATCATCCGGGACGTGGGTGCGATCCTGAAGAGCGGCATCCGCCTGGCCGACCTGCTGTGCCGCTACGGCGGCGACGAGTTTGTCCTGCTCATGGGCCAGACGCCGCTCTCGCAGGCCGAACTTTTGGCAGAGAGATTGCGGCGCCTCATTGCCCAGTCGCCTTTGAACCAAGCAGGTCTTGGCCCTGGCGTTACCGTGAGTATCGGCATGGCGGGGCTGAGGCCGGGGATGAGTATGGAGGACTTGATCAAGGCCGCGGACGGGGCCCTGTATCGGGCCAAGGAAGCCGGTAAAAACCGGTGCTGTGGTCCGCAACCCGGAGGACTAAGAGTAGAGACCGTCTGAAACCCGCATCACTTATTGCGTTTGCCATAAATTTATGCCGCTGGCTGATTTTTAAATCCCCCTAAATCCCCCTTTTTCAAAGGGGGACTTTATAAGTAATTCCTTATAGTTCCCCCCTTTACCAAAGGGGGGTTAGGGGGGATTTGGGGTGTTAAAGTATCTCCTATTACGGAAAAAACTTTTGGCAAACGCTATAATACCTACCGCATTTTTTGAACTTTTTATGCCGATGTGCTGCGCGTCCACCCGTCACGCACCTGTTTCAGGAAATGGTATCCAGCACCACGTACCCCTGCTGTTTCAAGGTGCCCACGATGGGCTCCAGGTTGGCTTTTTCCAGGCGGAAATAATAGGGACGCTTGTCCCCTTTGAGGGGTCCTAACGCGACGTTGATGACCTTGCCGCCGGCTTCCTTGATGAGGCGGGAGGCCGCGTCCAGGGCCTCGGGTAGGTTGTCCAGGAGGAGGTCCAGGCGGGAGGAACTCTTAAGCAGGCCCAGCATGGCGATGAACGCGCCAATCAGGTCCTGCATGGTGATGACCCCCATGAGCCGATCGCCATCCACCACGGGCATGCCGCCGATTTTATGTTCGTGGATCAGGCGGGCCGCTTCTTCCACGTCGGTGTCGGGAGTGACGCTCAAAGGGGCCTGGACCATGACGTCGCCCACCTTGATCTCTTCCAGCATGGAGGCCAAAAGGATTTCACGCAGATCCCGGGAGGTGATCCAGCCCACCATACGGTTTTTGGTCATAACCGGCAGGTGGCGAATCTTGTGCTTTTGCATTAACTTCAAGGCCTGGCCCACTTGCTTGTCAGGAGAGATGGTGACAATCTTGGTGCTCATTATCTGACTGACCAGCATGACGCGCCTCCTTGGTCCTTCCTTCCCGCCACCTTAAAACAAAGCGGCGGGAATTTCAACGAAATTCCCGCCTGTGGCAAGTTGTGGGCCAGGACCGACACCTCTCCCCCACCCCAACCCTCCCCCATCAAGGGGGGGGAGAAAAAGGTTTCCGAAATGAGTTACGATAAACCCGGAGAGCGTCCTAATTGGTGGCCAGTTGTTGCTGCAAAGTGGCGATGACGTGCTCGGCTTCGCCGATGTAGGTTGACATATTGGCCCGGTGATTGGCCAGGATGCCGTCTTTGGTGCCGTTGGTCACGACCCAGGGGCCTAGATGGGACGCCTCATGGAGGGCATGGATGGCGTCGTCCAGAAGCTTATGGGAGTTTTTCTTTTGGAGTTCCTCGTGAAATTCCTTGGTGACCGCCTCCAGCATCTCCGCCATGGATAAGGCGATGCCCTGGGAGTAATAGAAGTAGTCGTCCACCATAAACCAGGAAACGGTCTGGCCGTCGGCTTCCGTGTCTTTGATGAGGTTGTGGTAGCTGCTGCCCAACAGGTCTTTGTAGTTACTGAGCAGGGCGATCAAGTAATCCACCCGGGAATAGAACCGGGCCCGTCCCACCTTTAAGTTTTCGATATACTTTTCCAGGTCTTGCATGGCTTCCCGGTACTTGCCGGAGGCGGAGGGAAACCAGTATTTGTCAGGGCTGACCATGAAAAAGTTCATGGCTTCGTTTACCCGGGGATTATAGGCCTCGGTGGTGGCAAACCGGGTCATGTGCTCATTGAGCACCACCACGGTGCGCCGGGCCACTTCCAGGACCCCCAGTTGGGTGTTGTTGACGTTGTCCGTCAGGCCAAATTTGCCGAATATGATGCTGTTGGGCCGCCACCCGAACCAGGTCTTGCTGACCTGTTGGTCCATGATTTTAATCAAGGATTCGGTAAAGACCTCACCCTTGACCGGTTCCCGGCTGGGCGGGGCCAGGGCCGGAGCGGCCGGCGGCACATGAGCCGGAGCTTCTTTGGGGGGCGCGGCGGGGATCACCGGCGCCGTATGGGCTTCCTTGGGGGACCCCGGCATGAGAGGCTTTACCTCGGCGGGGGCAGGGGCTGCCGGCGTGGCTTCGCCATGGGGCGCAGCGGCCACAGGTGCCACCGCCGTCTCCGGCGAGGTCGATCCCTTGCGCAGGGCACCCCAGGCAAAGAGCGATCCCAAAAACAGGATGACCACCAGCGAAACGATGAGGAAGCGGTGGCTCATGATCAGATGCAGCAGTCCCCTGGGTGGTGGTACCGGCGCCAGAAACTGTCCCGGTTCGGGAGTATCATTGGGCGTCATGGAGATTCAGGCTCCTAGCGTGATTGGGCTGGTTCTTGAGAGGGATGTTCTGCAAAGACCTCGGCACTAAAAACGTAGATCTTGGTATGGGGGTCCTTCCAGGCATCCGTGGGCAATCCTGCCTTGCAACAGGTCTGCTCCAGGAAAGGCAGGCGGTCCCAGTTGCACTGGGTAGCCACCTGGGGCAGGAGCAAACCCCGATTATAGCCGCTGACGATATAGAGACCGTGTTTGCCTACCTCAATTTCATCGGTGCTTTGGATAAGCCGCATGGGGCTCAGGACGGATATCTCGATTTCCAGATCGTCCAGTTCGCTGGCCTGCAAAGGGCGGAAGCGAGGATCGTGAAAGGCCGCGGCCGCGGCCATTTCCCGCACCGTCTGGAGCAGAGGTTTGACGGCTTCCAGGTAGCCGATGCAGCCTCGGAGCTGTCCCCGGCGATGCAGGGACACAAAGGCGCCCCGGGATTCGCACAGCACGGGCGACTCGGTCTTTACCGGCGTAGCCGATTTCCCCTTGAGATGGGCTTCGATGCTGTCCCGGGCCACGTGCAGCAAGAGCTGTTTATCAGCAGTGTTCAGGTTCATGGCCAACTCCCCCCAACACGGCGGCGCCCCAAGCCCTATGAGGATCGAACCCCCCAGGGTAAGCCAGATGGCACATAGGCGGAAAAGTTTCATAAATCTGGGGTCAAGCCCTGGATTCTGGGCTCGCCATCCTTCTGCCTCAGTATCTAACCAAGATTTTAGATTCCTGTCAATGGCAAAGGTCCGCATGGGACATTTGCGCCTGGTGTTTCTGGCATTCCCCTTGCATCCCGACGGCTGGCTTGGTACATTTTAAGATGCAGTCAGCGATTGTCGAAAGTTCTTTCCTCTTATTCCCCTCTCCCTTGTGGGAGAGGATCAGGGTGAGGGGTTAATAAAAGAGCTTTTTATAATAAGGGCTTGGCGTTAATCTCGCCTCCCTGGCCAAGGGCATCCATCTCCATCCATGAAAACCTACCCGATATTTGCCATCATTGAAGACAAGCCCTGCCTGGTTGTAGGCGGTGGCGCCGTGGGGGAACGCAAGGTGCAGGACCTCCTGGCCGCAGGCGCCAAGGTAACCGTAGTCAGCCAGACCTTGTCCCCGGCCCTGGAGGCCCAGGCCTTAAGGGGCGAGATCGTTTATCTTTCCGAGGACTTTACCGATACCCAGGTAGAGGGCATGGCCCTGGTCATGGCCGCCACCGACGACCCGGGGGTCAACGCGCACGTGAGCGCCGCGGCCCAGGCCCGGGGCATCTGGGTCAATGTCGCGGACGAGCCTGAGCATTGCACCTTCATTGTGCCGGCCCAGGTTAAGCGGGGTGATCTGACCCTGGCCATCAGCACCGGCGGCGCCTCCCCCGCGTTAGCCCGCCAGGTGCGGGAGGACCTGCAGCAGCATTTCGGGCCGGAATATGGCCCTTACCTGGATCTGCTCAAACGGGTGCGAGCCCGGCTTTTGAGCGAGCGCCGGGCCCATCCCGACAATGCCGAACTCTTCACCCGCCTGGTGCGCAGCTCCCTCAAGGACGCAGTGGCCCAGGGGGACCGGACCCGGGTAATGTGGGTCCTCCGGGAAGTTATGGGCGAGGCCTTAAGCACACCGGTCCTGGGTGAACTGGTCTCCCAGGCCTTTAAGGAAACGGAGGGGTGAGGGCCTAAAATCGGGGCTCGTTCCCAAGCTGTGCTTGGGAACGCATTAACCAGCCAAGTTGAGCTTGGCATCCACTGCTGTTGGGTAAAACGTGACTAATTTTTTTCTCTATCTCACCCTGCTCGCCTATTTCGCCGCTACCGGGCTTTGGCTGGCCTACTTCCTGATCCAACGGGAGGGCTATTACCGCGCCGGGATCTGGGTCATGGCCGGGGGCCTGGTGGTCCACAGCCTGGCCCTCATCCAGCGGGTCTGGAGCTTGGGCTACCTGCCCGCGGCCTCCGTGGGAGAGTCTCTGCTGCTGTTTACCTGGGTCCTGGTGGCAGCCTTTCTGGTGTTGATCTGGCGCTATCCCATCAAAGTCCTGGGTGCTTTAGTCGCCCCCCTGGCGGCCCTGATGGTCTGCGGCAGCTTGATCTTGCCCGCACCGCACGGCACCATCGCCCCTCTGCTCAAAAGCTTTTGGCTAACCATCCATATCTGCCTGACCCTAACGGGCTATGCCGCCCTGGCCCTGGCCTGCCTGGGGGGGATTCTCTACCTCATCCAGGAGCGCCAGATCAAGGGCAAACAGTTCGGCTTTTTTTATCGCCGCCTGCCGTCGCTGTCGCAGTTGGATACCCTCAATTACTGGTGCCTGACCATCGGCTTCCCGTTGCTCACTGCGGGGATCATCTTCGGCTCGCTTTATGCCCAGCACACCCTGGGACGCTTCTGGAATTGGGACCCCAAGGAGATCATGACCATTATCGCCTGGCTGATCTACGCGGTGCTCCTGCATGAGCGCCTGGCAGTGGGTTGGCGGGGCCGGCGGGCGGCGCTGCTGGCTATCTGCGGCTTTTTGGTCCTGATCCTTACCTTTGTGGGCGCCAACCTGTGGCTCACGGGCTACCACAATTTCGCCAGGTTCATTCAAAAGCCATGACTCTCCTGCTCTGCGGCGTCAACCATAAGACCGCGCCGGTAGCCCTCAGGGAGAAGCTGGCCTGCCTCATCCCCGACGCGGGGGTGGCCTATGCTGACCTCAAGACCTGGCCGGAACTCTCCGAGAGCCTGCTTTATAATACCTGCAACCGGGTGGAGTTGATGTGCGTCACCGAGGCGCCGGAGGACGCCGCGGCTCTGGTCCTGAAGTTCTTTGCCAGGCATCCGGAGATTGTCCCGGCCGACCTGAAGGCGTCCTTTTATGTCCACCGCGATCAGGAGGCGGTGCAGCATTTCTTCCGGGTCGCGGCCAGCCTGGATTCCATGGTGGTGGGGGAGCCCCAGATCCTGGGGCAGATGAAGGCGGCTTACCGGCTGGCTGCGGATTACCGGTCCACCGGACCCATTCTCAATCGCCTGGTCCACAAAGCCTTCTCCGTGGCTAAACGGGTGCGCTGCGAAACCGGCATCGGCGACCATGCCGTGAGCGTCAGCTATGCCGCGGTCACCCTGGCCAAGAAGATCTTCGGGGACCTGGCGGGCAAAAACGTCTTGCTTTTGGGGGCAGGCGAAATGGCGGAACTGGCTCTGGAGCACCTCAAGGGCCACGGCGTGGCCAAAATTACCGTGGCCAACCGGACTCTTGCACGGGGTGTAGAACTGGCCCGGCGATTCGGCGGGGAAGCGGTCTCCCTGGAAGAGACCCAGGATCAGCTCCTCACCGCCGATATCCTCATCAGCTCCACCGGCTCCGGAGAGATCCTCGTCACCCGGGACCAGGTCAAGGGGGTGATGCGGCGGCGCAAGCAGCGGCCCCTGTTCCTCATCGACATCGCGGTGCCCCGGGACCTGGACCCGGCCATCAACGACCTGGACAACATCTACCTGTACAACATCGACGACCTCAAAGAGGTGGTGGAATTCAACTGGGAGCGCCGCCGGCACGAGGCCGGCAAGGCCGAACGCTTGGTGGCCGCGGAAACCTTGAAATTCCTCCACTGGCTGGAAACCCTGGAGGTCTATCCCACCATCATCGCCCTCAAGGAGAAGGCCGAAATCATCTGCCAGACGGAATTAAAAAAGACCCTGAATCAGTTGGGCCCTCTCACCGACGAACAGCGCCAGGCCCTTGAGGTCTTGACCGCCTCGGTCACCCAAAAACTTCTGCACGACCCCATTATCTTCCTGAAGCGCAACCGCCGGCCCCGTAACCCTCACCAGGAGCTTGACCTGGTGCGGCGCCTCTTCAACCTGGACCCGGACCGCGACAGGGACTATTCCGAAGAAAAATAGGCCCTGGACCCAGCAGTGTCCGGTTAGAAAATTGCATGAGGTTGTTCCGCCCCCCTCACCCCAGCCCTCTCCCCCCGAAGCGGGTGGAGAGGGGGTAGGAGATGTGGCTGTTTTAGTAACCATAAGGCATTAAATCGGTTCCACTTTTCCCCTCTCCCCAATGGGGGAGAGGGTTAGGGTGAGGGGGAGGTAATCTTCTCGGAGCCGGAAGTGCGCAGCGAATTTTTAAGCTGTTGGACTACGCCCAACGAACTTCCTCATTTGCAAAAACCAAACCGGTGACACTGCTGCCCTGGACCATCTCTTGACCCGGACTGCCCGGCTTGATATCCTTAAGTGGGGGAAAAGGCGATGCCAGGGAGGCAGTTGCGCCGCCCGGCCCGGAGTTGGGGGCCGGATTATTACCCTACCCGAGGAAGCCATGTCCAACATTATCGATATTGAAGGCCGGATCAAGCTGGAGCAGAAGAAGAAAACCAAGGTGGACCGGGCCAAAAAAATGGAGGCGGTGCGCAAGATCGTGCAGTGCACCCGCTGCCTGGCCCGTTGCGCCAAGTGCGGCGTCCAGTTCGAGAGCCACGAGATGTACAAGCGCCAAAAAGGTCCCTACCGTTTCTGCCCTTTCTGTCAGGAGGAGTACGAGGACTTCCGCCGGATTAAAGACGCTGGCGCAGAAAGCCCCTTTTATTGGCACAACAAGGAGTGGGTGTCCGTCTGGCAGACCTGGCTCGATTTCCAGCAGGCCATGAAGGCCTATGGGGAGTCCCAGGAGTTCATCGACTTGGTGCGGGAGGTAGAGTGGGACCGGTGAGCTCATGCCCCCGGCCCCAAGCAGGCAGGTTGAACTAACCTTCTGAACCGACACGATAGGCTTGTTGGAGAATCTCCATGGCAAAATTAAAGGCTTGTTCCCGGTCCAGGGTTACTTCGGAATGACAGGTCTTGTCGGCCCCGCTGCAGGTGTAGAACACAATCTTCACCGTTCCTTCGGGGCGTTGCACTACGGCGATCTCGCCATCGGGTTCCAGGGTCTTATAAGTGCGATGCTTCATCTTATCGGGTTCTCCTTCTGGGCTCTTTGTATCCTTGGAAAGTTAGCATAATCATCTCGCGCCATTAATTCAAGCCTGAACTTCTTCACATGGCTTTTTGTAAGCAAATAGCTGGCGACGGTCAGGGACGCCCGACCCACCGGATTACATATCGGACGGGCCTCCGTGCCCGTCATTTTTTCAATTTTTAAGAGTTCATCACAAAAACCGCTCATGGCTCTTTATCCCAAAGAATATGACCTCATCGTGATCGGCGCCGGCCACGCGGGCTGCGAAGGCTCTCTGGCCGCGGCCCGGATGGGGTTAACGGTGCTGCTCTTCAACCTCAACCTGGACACCATGGCCCAGATGGCGTGCAATCCCGCGGTGGGGGGACTGGCCAAGGGCCACGTGGTGAAAGAGATCGACGCCCTGGGCGGGGTGATGGGGCATTTAGCGGATACCTCGGGCATCCAGTTCCGGACCCTTAACCTCTCCAGGGGGCCGGCGGTGCGGGGCACCCGCGTCCAGTGCGACAAGCAGGCCTACCGCCTGGCCATGAAATCCCTGTTGGAACACGAGCCCTTAATCGACCTGCGGGAAGCCATGGTGGAGCGGCTCCTGGTGGAGGACGGCCGGGTGGTGGGCGTGGTGGAAAACCTGGGCCTGACCTATAAGGCCCGGGCAGTCCTCATCACCACGGGCACCTTTTTGAACGGCCTCATTCATATCGGGGACTGCCGCATCCCTGCGGGCCGGGCCGGGGAGTTCGCGGCCACCGGCCTCGCCGCCTGCTTAAAAGATCTGGGCTTTCGGATGGGACGCTTAAAGACCGGCACACCCCCGCGCCTGAGGGCGGGCACCATTGATTTTGCCGGCATGGAACGCCTCTGGGGCGATCCTCAGCCCCGCCCCTTTTCCTGGCGCACTGCCAAGGTGCCCGAGGAGCAGATGGCCTGCTTCGTCACCCACACGACCTCGGCGACGCACCGGATAATCCGGGACCACATCCACCTCTCGCCGTTGTATAGCGGAGTGATCCAGGGGGTGAGCGCCCGCTACTGTCCATCGCTTGAAGACAAGGTGATGCGTTTTTTGGACAAGCCCAGCCACCAGGTGACCCTGGAACCGGAAGGACGGGACACCGCCGAGATCTATGCCAAGGGGCTGGGAAACTGTCTGCCCGCCGAGATCCAGTTGGCCTTGTTCCGCAGCGTCCCGGGACTGGAGGCCGCTGAGGTGATGCGCCCGGCCTACGCCATCGAATATGACTACGTGGACCCGCTGGAGCTTAAAGCCACGTTAGAGACCAAGCGGATCAAAGGCCTGTTTTTGGCGGGGCAAATCAACGGCACCTCGGGCTACGAAGAAGCCGCGGGCCAGGGCTTGTGGGCCGGGATCAACGCCGCCTGCCAGATAATGGGGCGTCCCGCCTTCCTGCCGGACCGCTCCCAGGCCTACCTGGCGGTGCTGGTGGATGACCTGGTGACTAAGGGCACCCGGGAACCATACCGCCTCTTTACCTCCCGGGCCGAGTACCGCTTGCTCCTGAGAGAGGACAACGCCGACGCCCGTTTGTTGGAATGGGGTTTTGAATTGGGATTGGTGGATTATGAGGCGCGGGACCGCTTTTTAGAAAAGCAACGCCTGATGCGGCAGGAAGAGGCGCGGCTTACGGGTCGCCGGGTCTTCCCGACGCCTGAGGTCAATAAAACGCTTACGGCCCTTGGAACCGCACCCTTGAAGATCACGACCCCCCTCTTGAGCTTGCTGAAGCGGCCGGAGTTGGATCTCGCCACCCTGTACCGGCTGAGCGGGGAGGAGCCACCGGTGCCCCCGGCCGTGGTGGAGCAGTTGGAAATTAAGCACAAGTACGAAGGCTACATCAGGCGCCAGGAAGAGACGGCCATAAAATTCGCTCAGGGGGAAGGGAAAAGCATCCCTGCGGAGTTCGATTATGACGGAGTGCCGGGGTTGTCGCTGGAAATCCGGGAAAAGTTAAAGCAGGTGCGGCCTCGGTCCCTGGGACAGGCAGGCCGCATCTCCGGGGTTACCCCGGCGGCAGTGGCCGTTTTGATGGTGTACGTGAAAAGAAAGAGGTCAACCAAAGGCTGAAGGGCGCAAGCTCGCTGTGCCCACTGGAAATCTCTTGGAATTTGATTCGCTCTCTTTGCTGCAACCGAAAACAGTACGAATGATTGGCGGCTTTAGCTATAGCGTTTGCCAAAAGTTTTTTCCGTAATTAGGAGATACTTTAACACCCCAAATCCCCCCTAACCCCCCTTTGTTAAAGGGGGGAACTATAAGGAATTACTTATAAAGTCCCCCTTTGAAAAAGGGGGATTTAGGGGGATTTAAAAATCAGCCAGCGGCATAAATTTATGGCAAACGCTATAACCCGGCTCTCGATTAGTAGCTGCCCGGACCCATGGACTTAAAGGCGCTTTCGGCAAAGTAATTGTCCTTGATGGTGGCGCCGCAGGTGGCGCAGGTGTTGGCCAGGTTGATCATCGAATCCCGGCCCCGGTACCGGGTGTCCGTATCGGCGCAAGCGCCCACTAGCAAAGCTGCCAATAACACCAAAATCAAGCCATTATAATTCATGAGGTTTTCCTTCCTGGAATACCGTTTGTTTTTCGTTAAAAACTTTCTGTGTGACCCCGACTGTTCCCGGTTGGCCATCGGCAGATGGCATCTCACCCTGGGGCCGGTGCTAGGGCCGCTGTTTCAACGTTATATAGCGCTTGCCAAAAGTTCTTTCCCCTTACCCCCTCTCCCCTTGTGGGAGAGGGCTAGGCAACGAGTATAACTGAACTGCGTCGGTCCTCCCCGGCTGCTGGGAGGCCGACACGCTCAACCCGGACTACTTGCCCCGAGATTTCTGATATTGGTCATAGAGATACCCACCCAGAAGGCCGGCGCCGCCGCCAATCGCCGCACCCGCGGCAGGGGAGCCCGCGGCCCAGCCGACGAGGGCGCCGCCACTGGCGCCAATAGCGCCACCGGCCAAGGTCCGCTGCGCAGTAGTGGCATTCATACTGGTGCACCCCCCAAAAATCAGGGTTGCTACCACCAACAGGATGACCGCTTTCTTCATATAATCCTCTCCTGTTATGGTTACTCCTTGCCTTATACTCATTGCCAAAAGTTTTTTCTTATTAACCCCTCACCCTACCCTCTCCCACAAGGGGAGAGGAGAATTAGAGGAAAAAACTTTTGGCAAATGCTATGGGTGGTAGGCTCGAGCTCCGAACCCAGGTTACCACCAGATTCCACCAACAGTCAACTGTACTACAGGACGTCCAGGCGCCCGGGATCCCCGCGGGGACCCCGGGCACGATATGGAGGGAGAACGAGGACTTGGCCAAAGACCAGTTTACCCCGTTGCTACAGAAGAGTGAAAGAGGCTAATGGCCTTTAGATTTTTGATACTGGTCGTAGATATAACCCCCCGCAAGGCCAGCCCCGCCGCCGATGGCGGCCCCGCAAGCGGGACATCCTGCGGCCCAGCCAATGAGGGCGCCGCTACCGGCGCCGATGGCGCCGCCACCCAACGTCCTGTACGCTGTATTGGTATCCGCCGTCCCCCCACATCCCCCTACCAAGAGCGCCGCAACCATGATCAAGATAGCTGCCTTTTTCGTGAGCATTATTTCCCCCTTACAGTGTCCGGCGGACATACCTTGGTACACCGCCGCAAGACCACCTCAATCACGGGGGTGTCCAACTTGCCGGGGTTTTGCTGATAGAATTTATCCACTTCTTGAACGATCTGCATCACGGTTCGGGACTTCAAGTCATCCACGAAGACTTGGGAAAGACAGGTCGGCGCCCTGCCTTTGGAGGCTGCCACCTCGTAATCGGCCAGGTTGCCCATCCCGAAAATATACCCCGCTTTGCCGTCCTCGGAAACCTGCTGCCAGTTCATCCCGGTCCACAAAAAGGCATTTCCGGTTCCCGCTGCCGGGGCCGACGCGGCCAGACCGCCGACCATGAGCCCGATCACGACCAGAACGAGTGCTGCTCTCATTTTTTCTTCTCGGCCGGCGGGGCCGCACAGAGTTTGGTGCAGCGCTCTAAAATCACCCCGATCACCGGCGTTTGCAGCTTGGTGGGATTGTCTTTATAAAACTTGTCTACTTCGGCTATTACTTGGGCAATCGTCTTGGTCTTAAGTTCGTCGACAAATCCCTTGGAGATGCAGGGGGCCTGGTTGGGGCCGCTCGCGGCGGTCTCGAAGTCGGCCATATTGCCGATCCCTTTGACATAGGCCACCTTGATCTCGGTGTTCATGTCTTTCCATTGGGTGCCGTCCCACAGGAACCCCTTATTATCGGCGGCCAGAGCTGCCGTAGCCAGTGCGAAGAGAATCACCAGCACCGCAAAGCACGCTGCACTCCTGATTTTCATGGGCTTGCCCTCCTTGACTTAGGAAAGGTGTGACTTTACTCAGCTTACGACAGTACCGTTCCGATGCTTGCCGCCTGTTTCCGGGGGCTTCTTCTTGGGGGTTTTCTGGCCTTTTTTTGGGGCTTTTTTGGGGGTCGCTTTTGTCGTCGCGGCCTTTTTAGGAGCTTTCTTGCTGGCCTTAGCCTTGTTTTTGCCCTTGGCTTTGGCCTTCCCCTCTTCGGCCTGCTTGGGGGCGGTTGGCTCCTTGGTCTCAGGCTGGGTCAGGGGCCTGCCGCTCTCCAGCATGGGAGGCACTGCCGGCGGCTCCACCTGGCGCTGCGCCCTGGCAGGCTGCAGGCTGAGAAAGAAGAGCCCGGCGGCGACCAGGGTGATGTATTTTTTCATGGTGATTTGAGCAACCCTCCCCTGCGCAGTAGACTAAAGGCCTGGTTCGGGGTTTGATGCCCCGACATGCAAACCCCGAACCGGTGCGCGCAAATCTGATTTTTATTCTACGGGTTTGGCTTTCTTGGCTTTCTTGCTCGTCTTGGCCTTTTTGCTTTTGGCCTTTTTGCCCTTCTTGGTGCTTTTCACTTCTTCCTTAGGAGCCGCCGGGGTCTCCACCGCAGGGGCCATGGGAGCTGTCGCGGCCGGCGGGGCTGCCGGCGGGGCGGGTGCTGGGGCTTTTTCCTGAGCCAGGGTAACCCCCTGGAGGCTCAACAGAAAGACTCCGACGCTGGCCAACGTAACGAGTTTCTTCATCTCCCTCTCCTTAAATGAGGACATAAAATGATAATGGGTGGTGGCGGTGCAGGGATTTGAACCCCGGACACTGCGGATATGAGCCGCATGCTCTAACCAGCTGAGCTACACCGCCGTAACATCTCAAAATATATTCAGACAGGCCGGTTCTGTCAAACAAAATTGCGGCATTGAACCCACTTGTTCGTCCGATTTTTCCCCGGCAAACACCCTGGCGTCATGGAGCTTAGTTTGAAACTTTTTACGCCTGACGGTTCCGTGAAATCAGGTGGCCAAAATGTAGGGTAATTGGGAAATCCGCGGCAGGAGAAAATCCGGAGACGCCGCGGTCAAAGCATCCGGCTCCCCATAACCGTAGGCGACCGCCGCGGTGAAGGCCCCGGCTGCCCGTCCCGCCTGAATGTCCGCAGGTTTATCCCCCACCATGAGGGTGCGGTTCGCTTTTACTCCCATGTCGGCGATCAGCGCCAGGAGCTGGTCGGGGGCAGGCTTCAAGGGGAGATTGGCGCCGCCCCCCCGGATGGCCACAAAAAATCGTGCTATGCTGATCGCTTCCAGGGTCTGTTGGGTCAGGCGCCAGAGCTTGTTGGACAGGACTGCCAGTCTTTTCCCGGTCAAGAGCTCCAGAGTTGAAATTACCCCGGGATAGACGCGGGTCGACTCACCGTTGTGCCGGGTGTAGTAATCCAGGTAGAGGCGCAGGCACTCTTCCACCTTGTCCTGATGGTCCGGTCCCACCAGCCGCTCGATCAGCCTCCGTTCGCCCCCGCCGATCATGCCCCGAATTGCGGTGGGCAGGTGTAGCGGCAGCCCCAGACGGTGGCAGGCATAGTTGGCCGCGGCGGTCAAATCCAGCAGGGTATCGGCCAGGGTGCCATCCAGATCAAAAACGATGAGGTCTACGGCGATTTTTTCTCTCATATGGTTCAAGAGGTGATTCCTCTATTGAGGACTATTTTGCGTCATCATGCAAGTCCTGATAGCTGGGCAGCCCCGCCAGACCCTGGGCGCTCTTGACGGCGTTGACAATGGCACCTGCCAGAGCGGCTTCCGCCAGCACCCCCACGGTATGCACGTCGGCCGCAACCTCAGGGTGCGCCAGGGCGAAAACCAGGTCGCCGTCAAACAAAGTATGCACCGGGCGGATACCGCGGGCCAGGGCATTGTGCCCCATCTGGGCGATCTTCTGGGTCTGCTCCCGGCTGAGTCTGGCGTTGGTAGCCACCACGCCGATGGTGGTGTTGAGTTCGCCAAATTGGCGCCGCACCGAACCCTGGCGGATCATCATGACGGCGTCGGCGAACTCCCGGCTATCCGGATTCTTTCGGGCGCCGGCCAGAATGGCGCCGGTCAGCGGGTCCACCACGTCGCCAAAGGCGTTGACCACGACCAGTGCCCCCACCACCAGGCCCTGAGGGCCTTCCAGGAAACTCGTCCCCAGGCCGCCCTTGGAGGCCTGTTGCACCCCGAATAATTTACCCACGGACGCGCCCAGGCCGGCTCCGACGTTGCCATCGCCCTGGGGCCGGGCTAAAGCCGCCTGGCAGGCAGCATAGCCCATCGGCTTATCGGGCCGCGCCCGGCAGTCGCCCACGGCCAGGTCGTAAATCACCGCGGTGGGCACGATGGGGACATGGGTGAGGCCCACATCGAAACCACGGCCCCGCTCTTCCAGGTAGGCCATGACGCCGCCTGCGGCATCCAGGCCAAAGGCGCTGCCCCCGGCGATACAAACCCCCTGGACTTCCTCGACGATATGCAGGCCCGCGAGGGCATCCATCTGGCGGGTGCCCGCGGCGGAACCCCGCACATCGGCGGCGCCCACCGTCCCCGGGGGGCACAGAATGACGGTGCAGCCGGTGACCCCCTGAAAATCATGAGCATGGCCTACTTCGAACCCCTGGACCCGGGTAATCATTGGGCCGGCTCGGCTCCGGAGACCGGCGGGACCATTTGGATGCCGCCCTCCGTGAAGGTGAGAAGATAGAGCGCCGCTTCTTCCTCCCGCTGGTCATTGAACCCCCTGAACCAGGGCAGACTGGGGACGGCCTTGAGGGCCAACAACTGCTGAGGCAAGGAGGTCCGGCTGAGGGCCTGGTGGCTCTCGGCCACCCGGGCCAGGAGGCGGATCACCACATAGCCCTGGGTTGCCAGGTAATCCGGTTCCGTGCCGTACTGCTGCCGGTAGGCGGCGATGAATTTCTTGACCTCCGGGTTGGGGTCGCCGGCAAAAAAGGCCTCGGGGAAGATGATCCCTTGCAAGGCCGTCAACTGGGGTGCGGCGATTTGAGGATTATGCAGCAGATTGGTGCCCAGTATCAGGGAGCCCTTCAGTGGGGTGGCGTTCAAACCCGCGACGATGGCGGCCACAGTGGCGGCGTCATCCGGCAGGAATAGGGCGGTGGCCTGCGGCGTGCCGCCTCCTTGGAGCTTGAGGCTCTCCGCCATGGCGGTCAGGGTGGGTGCGAACTCCTGGGAGCCGGGGCTATAGAAAGCTTGGCTGGCCACCTCACCCCCCTGCGCAGTCACCTCTTCCTGGAAATTCTGGAGAAAGGTGCGGCCATAGGAGGAATCAGGGTAGAGGATGGCAAAGCGCTTGATGCCCTTACCCGCAGCGTAGCCCACCAGGGCCCGCACCTGCTGCCGGGGCGTCAAGAAGGCCTGAAAAATCCAGGCTCCCGTCCGGGTAAGGCCATCTTTCTGCGATAAGGCGATGAGAGGCAGCGACGACGCCTGGGCCGCTTCGGCCGCACTCTGGGCCACCGCCGATGACAGGGGGCCCACCACCGCCAGGACATTGGCATTCTGGGCCAACTCCCGGGTGAGGCTGGCCCCGGTCTCCGGGTTCGAACCAGTGTCTTTGAACACCAGTTTCACCGGGGCTTTTTTGGCCGCCAGTTCCATGCCCCGCTGGACCCGAAAGCCGATGGAACTCAACTGACCGCTCAAGGGCAAAAGGCAGCCCAACTCCACTTTATTGCCGGCCAGGAGCCGTTCGGCCGCTGCGGTCTCGGGACTCGTTGGGAAGCGCTCTTTGAGGGTCTCCAGCCATTTTGCGGCTTCATCCGTTTGGCGCGCCTCCTGGGCCTGTCGCGCCAGGCGCAGGAGCAGGGCCGCGCTCAGGGGATTATCCCGGTACAGGGCCGCCAATTGCTCAAGTTCCGGGACGGTGGCCTGCTCCAGGAGGCGGGTCTTCAGGTCCTCGAACCACTCCGGGTCTCCGGAACTCAGATCCTGGGCCGCCAAACGGAGTCGATTGAAGGCTTGGGGCACGTTCCCCTGCTTCAAGGCGATCTCGGCCAGGAGGGCCTGGGTGGAGAACCACAAGGACCGGGGCATATCCGTGCCGGTGAGGTTGTCCAAAACCTGGGAGGCCTGCTGATTATCGCCCAGTTTGAAATAGGCCCGCCCGATGCCGTACCGCGCCTTCAGGGAAACGTCCGGGTTGGGCTGGCGGGCCAGAATGCCCTGGTAATGCTTTAAAGACCCCTGCCAGTCACCGAGCAGCCCCAGGATCTCGGCTTCCTTAAGGCGGGCCTCCATGGCCCGGGACCCCTGGGGATAGAGCTCCAGGTAGTAGGAATATTGCTGATACGCCTGACGGTAGGCCAACTGGTGGTAACTGTTTTCGGCTTTCTGAAAGAGCCCGGTTTCGGTGGGCTTGACCTCCTTCGGGGCCGGAGCCTGGGAAGGAAACTGCATGCCGGCGCAAGCCGGCAGCAACAGAATGAACAGGAACAGGCACGCAAGTTTTCGGACCATAACGGGGCTCTCTCAGGGGTTTAAGGCTTTTCGGTTTTTCGTTAAAAAAACTTGAAATTACCAAAAATTGTCATCCTGAGCGTCGCGCCGGCTCTCAATTGTTCAGCCTGCGAGGCTGCGCGGTGCTCAGAATGACCAGGTACCACGTGTGGTTATTTAAATAGCGTAGCAGACTTCCGGCGGCCCGCCGTGCCACCACAGGAGCATTATTTATTTGACGCTCCTTACTCTGCGGATATTAACATTTTTCAACAGCTTTACAGACTCCTTCCCCCGCCTCCGGCAAGCGCTGGGGAGGAGTAAATAAAAAAGGGGGCAGGGGTTCCCACAGGCGCGACGCCTGTGCACTTACGAAAAGCCCCTGGCCCCTCTCCAGTTTTCATACGCGTTTCGGGCCTACTTCACTTCTTCGAACTCGGCCTCCACCACTTCTTCTTCGGGCTTCTTGGCCTTCTCTCCCTGGCCCGGCCCTGCCCCGGGACCGGCCTCCGGGCCCGCGCCGGCGCCAGGCCCACCGGTCTTGGCGTACATCTGCTCCGCCAGCTTATGGGAAGCCTTCATAAGCGCCTCGCTCTTTTGCTTGATGTCCTCCATGTCGGTGCCTTCCATGGCGGTCTTTAGTCCGGCGATGTGGCTTTCGATATCGCTCTTGGTGGCCGCTTCCACTTTCTCGCCCAGATCGGCCAGGGTCTTTTCGGTGGTGTAGATCAAGGTGTCGGCCTGGTTGCGGGCTTCGATCAATTCCCGCTTCTTGTGGTCTTCCGCGGCGTGCATTTCCGCGTCCTTGATCAGCTTGTCGATCTCTTCCTTGTTCAGGCCGCTGGGAGCGGTAATGCGGATGGACTGCTCCCGGCCGGTGCCCAGGTCCTTGGCGGAAACGTGGACGATACCGTTGGCATCGATGTCGAAGGCAACCTCAACCTGGGGGATGCCCCGGGGGGCCGGTGGAATGCCGAACAGTTCGAACCGCCCCATCGTCTTGTTGTCCCCCGCCATATCCCGCTCACCCTGAAGCACGTGGATGGTCACCGCGGTCTGGTTGTCCGCCGCAGTGGAGAACACCTGGCTCTTCTTGGTGGGGATGGTGGTGTTGCGGTCGATGATCTTGGTAAAGACGCCGCCCAGAGTTTCGATCCCCAGGGACAGGGGCGTGACATCCAGCAAGAGGACATCTTTGACTTCGCCCTTGAGCACCCCGGCCTGGATAGCGGCGCCCACGGCCACCACTTCGTCAGGGTTCACCCCTTTGTGGGGTTCCTTGGCGAAGAGCTCTTTAACCTTGTCCTGGACCTTGGGCATGCGGGTCATGCCGCCCACCAGGATAACTTCGTCGATATCCTTGGGCGTGGTCTTGGCGTCCTGTAGGGCCTGCTTACAGGGTCCCTCCATCTTGTTAATGAGTTCGGCCACCAGGCCCTCCAGCTTGGCCCGGCTGACCTTGATGAGCAGGTGCTTGGGTCCGGTAGCGTCGGCGGTGATGAAGGGCAGGTTGACCTCGGTCTCCATGGAGGTGGAGAGCTCCATCTTGGCCTTTTCCGCCGCTTCTTTCAAACGTTGCAGGGCCATTTTGTCATTGCGCAGATTGATGCCCTGTTCCCGCATGAACTCATCGGCCAAAAAGTCGATGACCCGCTGGTCGAAATCGTCGCCCCCCAGATGGGTGTCGCCGTTGGTGGATTTGACCTCGAAGACGCCTTCGCCGATCTCCAGGACGGAGATGTCGAAGGTGCCGCCGCCCAGGTCGAAGACCGCGATGCGCTCGTCCTTCTTCTTATCCAACCCGTAGGCCATGGAAGCCGCGGTGGGCTCGTTGATGATACGCAGCACGTTAAGGCCGGCGATGGCCCCGGCATCTTTGGTGGCCTGGCGCTGGGCGTCGTTGAAGTAGGCCGGCACGGTGATCACCGCCTCGGTAACTTTTTCGCCCAAATACTCTTCCGCGGTCTGCTTCATCTTGTTGAGGATCATGGACGAAATCTCGGAGGGGGAATAAACCTTGCCCCGGATATCGATGTGTGCGTCGCCGTTTTCGGCCTGCACGATCTTGTACGGGAGGACTTTGAGGTCCCGCTGCACTTCCGGGTCGCTAAATTTCCGGCCCATGAGACGTTTGACGGAAAACACGGTATTTAAAGGGTTGGTGATGGCCTGACGCTTGGCGATCTGTCCCACCAACCGTTCGCCGCTCTCGGTAAAAGCTACCACGGAAGGCGTGGTGCGCGTGCCTTCCACGTTGGGGATGACCTTGGGCTCGCCACCTTCCATGATAGCCACACAGGAGTTGGTGGTGCCTAAATCGATGCCTATAACCTTGGACATATATCTGTTCCTCCTAAACCGTTCAATCGGTTTGACATGAAGTATTTTCGTTTTGGGGATTGCGGGCCACCACGACCATGGCCGGCCTAAGCAGGCGCTGGTTCATCAGGTAGCCCTTTTGTAACTCTTTGGTGACGGTGCAATCGGGAACCTCCGCGGTCTCCTCCTGCATGACGGCGTTATGAAAAGACGGGTCGAACTGCTGGCCCACGCTCTCTAGCGGCGAGACGCCGAAGCGAGCCAGGGCCTTTTGAAAACCCTGGTACACCAGGTCGATGCCTTCCAGTAACGCCTCCGGAGCCTCCGATTGCCGGCCGTGGTCCAACGCCCTTTCCAGGTTGTCCACCACGGGCAGGAGTTCTTTGATGAGGTTTTCGTTGGCGAACAGGAGCAGATCGGCGCGGTCCTTTTCCTGGCGCTTTTTTATATTTTCCATATCGGCAGCCAGCCGGACCAGGCGGGCATAGTTTTCTTCGGCTTCCTTGGTCTTTTGCAAAAGCTGCTTTTGTAACTCCGCCGGGTCGCTTAAGAGCGCCAGGTCCACCTGCGGGTCCGTCTGTTCCTCAGGAGCCGCAGGGTCAGGGGAACCCTTGGGGGGTTTGGTTAAGGTCATAAAACTCTTTCTCCTTGTCATACTGCCAACCACTTTTTTACCCCCCTTTTTTAAAGGGGGAGCAGGGGGGATTTTAAATAACGTCTTTAAATCCCCCTAAATCCCCCTTCTTCAAAGGGGGACTTAATGCCGCCTGCATCTCACGACTGCCGCTTGGTGAGCAGGTCCGTAACCATGGCGGCGGTGTACCTCACGATGGGGACCAGCCGGGCATAATCCATGCGCATGGGGCCGATGACCCCCAGGCTGCCCAACTGCGTGTCCTGGGCGCCGTAAGACGAGGCCACCAGAGACAACTGCATCTCGGGAAAATGCTCCTCCGGGCTGATGATAATCTGCACGCCCTGGGCCGCCATAGTTTGATCCAGCAACAGGACGAGATGGTGCTTTTCTTCAAAGGCCTTGAAAATGCTGCGGATCTTGTCCACATCCGCGGTGAATTCCGGGTAATCCAGGATATGACTGGTGCCCTCGATGTAGAGCTCTTCTTCCTCGTCGTTTTGCAAGGCTTGCCGGCTCAGGGTCAAGGCCTGGGAAATCATTTTATCGAACAGGCTCTTTTCTTCTTCCATCTTGCCCAGAATCGCCTGGCGCGACTCGCCCAGGGTCAGATTCTGGCAGAGCTCATTGAGATAGCGGCTAAACCGGTCCAAGACTTCCTGGGAAAACCGGTGCTCGCTGCGCACGAACCGGGTCTGCACCTGATTATCCTGCGATACCAGGATAGTCAGGACGCCATCTTCACTTAAGCTGATGAACTGCATGTGCTTGAGGCGCATGCCCTGGGGCCGCGGCGCCAGGAGCAGCGCGGGATGGCCGGTCATGAATGAAAGCACCCGGGAGGCCTGGCGGAACAGCTCCTGGGGCTCGTGACCCGGTGACGCAAAGGCCTCCTGGATCTGCTGCCGCATTGAGCGGCCCAGTTCCTGGACGGGCAGGATATGATCCACATAATACCGGAACCCTTTGGGGGTGGGGAGGCGCCCGGCCGAGGTGTGAGGTTGGTGCAGGTAACCCGCCTCTTCCAGGTCCAGCATGAGGTTGCGGATGGTGGCGGAAGAGAGGTTGAGCCCCGAGGTCTTGGCCACGGTCCGGGACCCCACCGGTTCGCCGGTCACAATGTACTGAGCCACCACGCTTTTCAGGACCCAGGTAGCTCGTTCCCCCAGGTGTTCCATATTGCTCCTTGCACTCTTCTCAAACTTAAAAGTTAATCAGAACAGCGGGATATGTCAAGGGATATAAGGGATTTTTGCACCACGGCGACCCAGGCCGCGGGTCCTGCGTGGGACACCCCTAACAACTGTTGCCAAAAGTTCCTCTTGTTTATGACCGCGGCAAAAAGCGCAGAACACCCGTCCTCAAGTGTCCAAGTTTAGCATGAATTTTCCAGTCCGTGCCTGCGCGGGCTTAAAGCCTGCGGCTACCGGTGTCGGCCAAGGAGCCCCTTGAGCTGCGAACTACCCCTGGCAGCGGTGGCGGATGCTTTCGCCCTCCACCATATAGACCACCTGTTCGGCGATGTTAGTGGCGTGGTCCCCCACCCGCTCCAGATTCCGCACGATATTAATCTGGCTCTGACTGGGAACGATGGCCCTCGGGGCCCCGGCCATCTCCAGGAGCAGATCCTGGATAATGGCCTGGTCCAGGGCGTCGACGTCAGTATCCGCCAGACAGACCTGCCGGGCCAGGTGAGCATTGCTCCGGAAGAAGGCGTCCAGGCTTTGGCGCACCATCTCCTGGACGCTTTGCGCCATGAACTCCAGTTGGGGATGAAGTGCCCGGGGCGGCAATTGCCCTAGGGTGAGCACCTCTTCGGCGATGTTGGTGGCCGAGTCGCCGATACGCTCCAATTCGGTGATGATATGGTCCACAGCCATGAGTTGGCGCAGATCCCCGGCCACCGGTTGAAACAAGGCGATGAGGCGCACGCATTCCCGGTCGATGTCTTCTTCCAGGTCATTGATGGCGGTGTCCGCGGTGATCACCTGGCGAGCCAGGTCCGGGTCACACCACAGCACGGCCCGGACGCTCTTCTCCATGGCGGTGGCGGAAAGGCTCGCCAGCTCCGTGAGCTTGTCCTGCAAGGCCGCCTGTTCCTGAGAAAATTTGGCCTTGCTCCGGGGTCTTTCGTCTGATGCCGATACCATGCTCACACCTCCCGAACTCTTAAAACCTCAATGTTATATTTTATCACACCTGGGGCGCTGTCGGCAGTTACTCTCCATCAGGGATCAAAAGCAGCGTTGGCTATCTTTAAATAAAAATAGCGGCTAAGTATTAGTAACTAATTCCAATAAAATGAGAATATCTTTTACATTCTAAACTTTTGTGCTATCTTGGGCATGGTTAAATTTGGGGGCTAGTACGTTCTTTTTTTTGCCCAGAAAGGGGTGTGGGGTGATGGGTTTCCGGAAAGTTTTGATCCTCGCATGGTCAGTTTTGCTGTTTTTAAGCTTGGCGCTGCCGGGTCTGGCGATCACGCCGTATGACGATGTGCTGGTGCAACAGGCCGCGCAAAACCTGCAACAGGAGAATTATGACGAGGCCCTGGCCCAATTGACCGAGGCCTGGCAAAAAGGCGTCCATACCCCGGAAAAAGCCTTTCTCTTGGGCCAGACCTACCGGCTTATGCTCAATTACCCCAAGGCCAAGGAGTATTTGGAAGAAGCCTTGCGCTTGAAACCGGGCTTTCATCCGGCGGAATTGATGCTGGCCGACACCCTCATGGCCCTGGATCAACCCAAGGATGCCGTGCCCGTTCTGCAAAAGCTGGAGGCCTCCGGCTTCGAGCCGGGCCAAACGGCCTTCCTGTTGGGGGTAGCGACTACCAAGGAAGGCAAGTACAGCGAAGCCCTGGACTATTTTAACAAGGCTAAAGCCGATCCCCGGATGGCTCAGGAAGCCACCTTCCAGGCCAGCCTGGCCCTGGCCGCCCTCAATCGCGTCAAAGAAGCCCAAAAAACCATGGCCGAGAGCATTGCGCTGAACCCCCAGAGCCAGACCGCGGATTTCGCCCAACGCTATATGGGGGTCCTGACCGAGCGGGCAGAGTCCCTGCGCCCCTTCCACATCACCGCCTCCATGGGCTATGACTACGACTCCAATATCTCCGTGTCGCCGGCCTCACCGGGCCAGGTAACCAAAATATCCGGGAAGGGCGGGTCGGTGTTCACCCAGACGGCCCTGATGGAATACACCCTTCTCCCGGCCGGCCCCTTCAGCGTATTGGGGCAATACTCCTATTTCCAGAATTTCCATCCCACGGTGCCGGGCTTCGACATCATGAGTCACTTTGTGGGGCTTACCCCCACCTATGGCTTCAAAAACGGCCGGTTTTGGTTTCCCGCCAGTTTCACCTACATGGATTTGCAGTCCGATAAATATTACACCGGGTTCCTCTTCACCCCCACCTATCTCCATCTCTTCACCGAAAATATCGGCGTGGAAGCGGGGGCCAAGTATAATCGCCAATACTATCCATCCCCTGTATTCTTCAAGCAGGATATTCGGAGCGGCAAAGCCTTGGGCGGCAGCCTAGGTATGTATTATTTTTTCAAAAAACAGAAGGGCTATGCCCAGGTGCGGGCCAGTGTGGAGCAGAATGACACGGTCGGTAACAACTGGGACAGCTTCACCTACCGCCTGCTCATGGCGTTCCTCTATCCCATCACCGATAAATGGAAATATAATATTTTCCTGGACCTCATGCACCAGCCCTTTTCCAACGATTTCTACAATGGGGCCACGATCGGCAATATCCAAGGAGCGCCCTTGTTACCCCAACCCAATCGGCTGGACCAGATCTTGATCCTGGGCATGATGTCCACCTATGAATTCCTCAAAGGCCTGGAGTTCGGCGTCCATTGGTACTATATTCGGGATAATTCCAATATCGCGTTGTACAATTATAGCCGCCACATCGTCGGCTGCCAGTTCGCTTACCGTTACTAGAAGCCGCTTTACCATTTTTTTGCCTACCAGCCTGAACGGCGCGCGCCCCTTCTGCCCTTGGCGCAACGAAAGCCCCTGTTCTGATCCTCCGCTTTCTTCTGCCAAGCCTCTCATCTGGAGCGCACGCCAATGTATTTCAGCCACCATAACTTTTTTAAATTGATTATTACTTTCATTATCGTATTGTTTATGTTATAGTTAATCTACTGGAGACTTATGTAGCCAAGGATGGCATGCAGAGAAGCCGTGGACCTATGACCAGGGAGTCGGGCCATGAAGACGTGTGTATGCCTTTGCGGTATATTAGCGGCAGTATTTTTGCTCGCTTGTTTCCAGGCCCAGGCCGCGGTGGTGGGCCGTTTTACCCAGGTGGATGGTCGGGTGGATCTCCTCAAAGGGGGCAATCTTCCAGCCACTCTGATCAAGGTCGACGACACCGTAGAGCCCCAAGATGTAATCCGCACCAAATCCCTGTCTAAAGCCCAAATCACTTTCATCGACAACAGCGTCATCACCATTTCCCCGGAAAGCCGTGTTGCCATCGAAACTTATGTGGTGGACCTGGCGCAAGGAAAACGCCAGGCGGTGCTGGAGGTCTTTCAAGGCCTGGCCCTGGCCCTGGTCAATAAAATCTACAAAGCCGAGGAACCGGATTTCGTCGTTAAAACCCATACCGCCATTATGGGAGTGCGAGGCACCGAAATCGGCATTCGCGTCCACCCCAATAGTTCAACCATCATGAATTTTAAAGGCCTCACCCAGGTTGGCAATATCTTTCCGGAGGTGAGCCAATTGTTTTTGAAGGCCTTCAAAGTCGCTTACTCCTTCGGCCCCTTGAACGATAAGTCCGGCCGTTGGGTGTTTTTAAAAGATATGCAAGGCACTACAGTGGACCGCAACCTGCCCCCCACCTTGCCTTATGGAATCACGAGCCAAGACCGCGATCTATTTATGCGGCAACTCACCACTGCTGCCCCCCAGGTGAACAAAAACTCCCAGGACACCGCCCGCAACGCCGCTCTGAACCCTGCGGCCGCAACCATGCCGGTCAGCTTGCCTGGTGCACAAGCCATATTAACTATTCTGAATACTGTCACCGTGCCGCCAACAGTGACACAGCCGACGGTGACGCCCACTGCGGTAACCCCAAGCCAGCCTACCGCCCCACCCCCGAGTCTGCCGAAAAACAGTGGCCCGCTCGGTGGGGACAGCAACAGACTCCTCCAGAACGTTAAATCGCCTACTCCTTAAACCAACAGGTTGGGCCCGTGGTCTCGCCTCCTCTCCCCGGGGGAGGCAGCCGCGCCGAGAGCCTGATCTTCAAACCAATGTGCATTCAAATGGTGGCACAGGCGAGATGCCTGTGCAGGGACAGGCCACAGCCTGCGACTACCCGAAATAACTTTTTGAACGCAACGTTGTATCTATCCCTGCCCCGCCCGATTCCCGCTGCTCTATCCTGATCCTCGCACGAGGCCCTCGTCGGTTACCGTGCCCCTGGCCAGCACAGCTTCAGTGGACCCTTGCCCGGCCATGGTTTTTTCAAGAAAACTAAAGAATTTTTTTCCAGATGCCGATATTATAGGATAATAGGAATGTGACCTTATAGTTTGGGTCATAGCCTGTAACCATCGCCCCTTAACGGGGTCGTCCAGAGGCAAAGCTAATGAAAAGACACTTCATGTTCAAGTCTATGCTGATGGTTTGCGCAGCAATGCTGACTTATGCGACTGTAGCCGGTGCCGCGACCGTAGGCCGTTTTACCCTGGTTGAAGGCCGGGTGGACCTCCTGAAGGACGGCAACCTGCCCGCCACAGTCGTCAAGGTTGACGATGCGGTGGGGTCCGGAGACGTCATCCGCACCAAGTCCCTCTCCCGGGCCCAAATTACCTTTATCGACAATTCCACTCTGACCATTTCTCCGGAAAGCCGCATCGCCATCGAAGAATTCACCTTTGACGCGGCCCAGAACAAGCGCAGTGCCGTGCTGAAAATTTTTCAGGGTCTAGCCCTGGCCGTCGTCAACAAAATCATCAAGGCCGATGAACCGGATTTCGTGGTCAAGACCCATACCGCCATTGTGGGGGTAAGGGGCACCGAGTTCGGCGTTCGCCTCAGTCCCAACAGTTCGACAATCTTGAATTTTATGGGCGCAACCCAAGTGGGCAACATCTTCCCTGAAGTGAGCCGGTTGTTTCTCAAGGCCTTCAAAGTGGCCTTCTCCTTCGGCTGGAACAATGGCACCAATCGGTGGGTCCTCCTGAAAGCCATGCAAGGAACCACGGTGGGGCTCAATGTGCCCCCGACCAAGCCCTTCGCCATCAGTCGGGAAGATCAGATGCAGTTCATGCGCCAACTCGCCACCAATGCCGGTGGCCGGGGTAATGCCCCCCAGGGCCTGCCCCAAACCATCGCGGGTTCGTCCATCCCCACGACCGGGCCGCCCTCCATCACCACCCCGGGCACCCCCAGCACGTTGAATCTGCTGACCACCGTGACCGTGCCGCCCACACTGGCGCCCCAGGCCAAGACACCTCCTCCAACGCCCCCTGCCGTCTCCGCACCTACGCATAGTACCAGCACCGGCAGCACTGGTAGCACCGGTAGTATCAGCACCGGTTACTAACCACTCCGCCATAGGCCACTATCCGGACCGCACGCCCGTGGTCCACAAGACCACGGGCGGTTTAACCGCCGGGCCTCAATCATATTCCCCAGGGACAGCGCCGTGTCGGGTGCTGTCCCTGGGGTTGCATGGGTTCGTGCCAGGTTGGCGAGCTTGCCGCCCTGATTTTATGCCAAGCCGTCCCGGTCGGTTACCGCCAATAACTGGTCTTAGCCGTTTAAAAATATTTACTTATGGTGCGGATCTTCTTATGATAGCCCCAGCACTCAGGGAACCGGGCCGCAGGGTGGAAGCTTGAAGCACGTTCAATGTGCTGGCCGGCAACCATACCGGGCTGATTCCCGGACCGGAACCCAAAACCGCCAAGAGGCTGGTTTCCGCTTATGATGCGCCGCCTGGCCGCTTTTGTGAAATCGCCCATCGCCCGCTGGATCACCGGCGTCACCCTGCTGATGGCTTGCCTGCTCGTTTGGCGTCCCACCTTCACCGAGTTTATCGAACTCAAGCTCTACGACCTCAAGTTCCGGTTTCGGGGAGCCCGTGCGCCCGGCAAAGATGTAGTCATCGTGGCTATCGACGACGACAGTGTGAAGACGGTGGGGCGCTGGCCCTGGTCCCGGGAGAACATGGCCCGGCTGCTTACCGGTCTGAAAACGGCCGGTCCCCGGGTCATAGCCTTGGACATCGTCTTTGCCGAAAAAGAAGAGACGGTGGCCTACCAGGCCATCAGGAATCTCTGCGATGAGATCGCCCGGCGGGGCGCCTCGCCGGAAGTGCTGGCTCTGCTGGAGGCCGAGAAAAACAAAGCCGACGTGGACCGGCTGCTGGCCAAAGTCCTGTCCCAAGGTCCTCCCACCATTCTGGGGTTCTTTTTCGAGAGTGTCGGCGGCAAGGCTGGGGGAGTACAGCCGGAACAGCTCATGGGCGGCACTTTCCTCAAGGCTTCCACCTATAACGTGGTGCGCCTCCTGGATACCCAGCCTTCCCAGGTTCCCCTGGTAAGCGCCACCGGAATTGAGCGCAATCTGCCGGAAATCACCGAGGCCGCGGCGGGCGACGGCTATTTCAACATGATTCCTGATCCCGACGGCACGGTGCGCTGGTTTCCCATGAGCATCCTGTATGGCGGAGAGTTCTTCGCCCCTCTGACCCTGGTGACCCTGTCCCATTACCAAGACAAAGCCCCCATGGCCATTACCCTGTCCCATTGGGGAGTGGAGGGGATTCGCCTGGGACGCCGCCAGGTGCCGGTGGACCGCTATGGCCGGCTGCTCATCAATTTTTTGGGCCCCGCCGGCCTCATCCCCACCTATTCCGCCGCCGCCGTCATGAACGGCAGCTTGCCGGCCGGGGTCTTAAAGGACAAGATCGTCCTGGTGGGGGCCACGGCCGTGGGTATCTACGATCTCCGGGTCACCCCTTTCTCCGGGACTTTTCCCGGGGTGGAGATCCAGGCCACCGCCATGGACAATCTGCTGCATGGCAATTTCATCAGCACCCCTCCCTTGGCGCTGGGTATCATGCTGCTGATTCTGGTGGTACTGGCCATCCTGCTGGGTCTGGTGCTGCCCCGGCTCTCCGCTGTCCTGTCCTTCATCTTCACCCTCATCGTCCTGGCAAGCTACGTGGGCCTCAACTACTACCTATTCAGCCGCCAGGGTATCCAGTTGGATCTCTTCTATCCCCAGGCCCTCATTGTCCTGGTCTTTCTGGGAGTGACCTCGCAACGGTTCCTGGCGGAGGAGGAGGAGCGGAAACGTATCCGCAAGGCCTTTGAATCTTATGTGGCTCCCACCGTCGTCCAGGAGATGCTCAAGCACCCCGAGCAACTGCGCCTGGGAGGGGAGCGCCGGGAGATCACTATCCTGTTCACCGACATCCGGGGCTTTACCACCATGTCGGAAAAACTCGACCCCCAAGCCCTGGTGACTCTGCTCCACGACTTCCTCAATCCCATGAGCAACATCATCATCAACCAGGGAGGCACCATCGACAAGTACATGGGGGACGCCATCATGGCCCTCTTCGGTGCCCCCCTCGCTCAACCGGATCACCCCCACCTTGCTTGCCGGGCCGCCCTGGAAATGGTGTCCAGCCTGGCGGCCTTGAACCAGGATTGGGCCGCTCAGGGCCGTCCACCTTTGCGGGTCGGGGTGGGGGTCAACACCGGCCCGGTAGCCGTAGGCAACATGGGGTCCGACCGTCTCTTCGACTATACCGCCATCGGCGACAATGTGAATTTGGCCTCCCGCCTGGAGGGGCTCAACAAATACTACGGCACCTCTATCCTGATCAGCCAAGCCACTGCTGCAAGCTTAGGAAACGACTTCATTCTCAAAGACGTGGATCGGGTGCGGGTTAAGGGGAAAGCCCAGGCGGCCCGCATCTATGCGCTGTTAGGAGAAGGTGAACCCGGTCCGGAACTGGCCCGGTATCTGGACCTCTACCACCGGGCCCTGGCCTTCTTCCGGGAAGGCCGCTTCGCCGAGAGTCTGACTGCTTTTGGGCAGGTCCTGGAGGTGCGCCCCGGGGATGCCGCCTGCCAACGCTACGCCGCCCTGGCCCAAAAGTACCTGGAAAACCCGCCGGGTCCCGACTGGGAAGCCGTGACGGTCATGGATGGCAAATAGGTCAGGAAGTCACAATGGCGTTCAGAACACCCCCCAGGATGGTGGAATAAAAGAAAAACGAAATCACGCTGTGGATGAGAACCATCCGCCGTTGGACTTCGTTGGTTACGTTGACATCACTCATGGCATAGGTCAAACCCACGGTAAACGAGACATAGAGGAAGTCCAGATAGGTAGGCTCCGGCGACCCGGGAAAGGTAAAGCCCTGGCGCATGCCCCCGGCAAAGAGGCGGCCGTGGCGATCCGTATCTTCATAATACAGCCGGGCGTAATGCTGTCCCACGGCCGTGTGCAGGAGAAACCAGGACATGACCACGGCCCAGACGCTCAAGGCCACCAGGCGGCGGGCGTGGGTCGGATGCTCATTGCCCACCGAGGTGAGGATGACGCCCACGCTGATATTGCCCAGAAGGGCCACCAGGATCAGCACGATCAGCAGAAAGACCCGGTTAGGCTCATCCCGGGAGACCCTTTGTTTGGTCATGGGGCCGTCGGCCTGAAAAATTACTATTCCCAGCAAGCCCAGGTAGATGTTCAAGGCCAGTATCCAGCCCAGGAGAAAGGCGACCTTCCCACTAAACCCGAACCGTTCCCAGCAGATGAGCGCCGCCACCGCTCCCAGGAAGAGCGCCAGCACCGCCCGGTACTGGTCATGCAACTCCCAGGCGAAATGACCAACCCGCTTTTTGAACGTCATGGTGAGCCCCTCCTCCCATCTTCGCCCTAAGGCTGCGAAACTTTTTGGTTCTCCTGGTAAGCGCTGATCATCAAACCCCCGGTGGCATAAAAGGAGTCCCGGCCCACCAGGTCGATGATCCCCGAGCGTTCCAGTTGGTCATAAACCTCATCTGCAACCTCGGAAAATACTAGCCTGATCCCATGCGCTTTGAGGATGGTATAAAGGTGGCGCAGAGTTTCAGCTGCGGAAAAGTCAATATCGTCCACCGCGGCGGCGTCAATGCAGAACCAGGCCAGAGGCGGGCTCGCCGCCTTGACCAACTTGGTGACCTGCTCGGACAGCAGCGCAGCATTGGCATAGTACATGCCGTGGGAAAAGCGATAGACCAGCAGCCCCGGCAGCATTTGGGCCTGAGATTGGACCGGTTGGGTCTTCCAGCCCCCCGACCGGGCCGCCACGATCAACGCATTTTTCGGGCGGTAGCCGTGCCGGGTGTGGCTCACCAGCGACAGGAACATGGCCAGGAGGATGCCCTGCTTTACACCCACCAGGACCACGGTGGCCGCGGTGATGAGGGCCACCCAAAATTCCCAGGGGCGCTCCCGGTAGATACGGCGCATCCCCTTAATGTCGATGAGGTCCACGCAGATGAGGAAAACCACCGCGGATAAAACCGCGGCCGGCATGTAGGCCAGCGGACCGGTCAGGAACAACAGCACCAACAGGACGATGCTGCTGCTGGTGATCTGGGCCAATTGGGTGCGGCCGCCGGCGCTGTGCACCATCTCCGAGGCCGTGGGGCTGCCGTTGACCACGAAGGCCCCGGATAGCCCGGCCCCGATGTTGGCCACGCCCAAACCCACCAGGTCTAGGTTCTCGTCCAGGCGCTCGTTATAGCGGCTGGCATAGGCCCGGGAGGTGGCGGCGCTTTGGGCCAGGATAACCACGAAAATAGAAAAGGCTGTAGGCAAAAGGGTTAGCAGCAGACCTGTGTCCAAGGGCACCCGAGGCAGGCCGAATTCCGGCAAACCGCTGGGCACGGCCCCCAGAGTGGCGACGCCATGGGATTTCAGGTCAACGGCCCAGCTCACCACGATGGCGCCGACCACGGCAATGAGCGCTCCGGGGATTTTTTTGGAAATCCTGCGGGAACCCAGAATGATGGCCAGGACGACTACGGCGATGGCCAGGGTGTAAAAGTTCGTCTGGTGGAGATGCTGGAGATCGTAGATGAGGTGCCCAATGGGGCTATGCCTGCCACTGGCCAGCCCCAGCATGCCCCCGATCTCCATGAGGGAAACCTGGACCCCCACCCCGGTGAGAAACCCCACCAGCACGGTGCGGGACAAAAAGTCCGCCAAAAAGCCCAGGCGGATTAAGCGGGCCACAATAAGGAACCCGGCCGCCATCAGGGCCAGCAAGCTACAGAGGGCCATATATTGGGGGGAACCCGTGGCGGCTAAACCCATGAGACCGCCGGCGATAATCGCGGCGGTGGCGGAGTCGGCTCCCACCACCAGGTGCCGGGATGATCCGAAAATCGCAAAGAGCGACATGGGGATGAGGATGGCATAGAGGCCGGTGATCACCGGGGTGCCGGCGATCTCGGTATAGCCCATGGCCTGGGGGATGTTCAAGGCTGCCAGGGTGATGCCCGCCACAATATCTGCGGGCGCCTGTGAGCCCTTAATCGGCAAAATCCCCTGGAGGATCGGGACCCGGTTGCTTTTGGCCTGAGTGGCGGGGCTCGCCATGGCTGCTCCTTGTCTAAGCCCGGAGATTGGCCCGGTGAGGCGGCAGGTCTCTGCTGCTGCCGATAACCAGGCGGATCGGGCCAGAAGCCCTAAAGTCCTTCAACCAAGCGTTCCGCGGCGTTGGTCTCTTCGGTTAACCTCATTTTATTTTCTGCGACTTCTTCCATCAGCCTTTTGAGTTCCTCACGATCAGCCTCGGGCTTGATGAAGCCTTTGCGTTCCTGACGCTCTTCAAAGGCATCGGCCATCTCATCAGCCAGGTCGAGATACAGGTTGGTTACCGGCTTGACGAGGGGCTTGAGGATAACCCCAACGATGGGAAAGACTATCGGGGCCAACACGGCGACTCCGGCAACGGTCAGCAACGTAATAAGAGGACGGGTGAATAACAAATTAAACATGGCTCATCTCCTCCTGCCAGGAAAGTGACTGCGCCCCAAGGCCTTTCCGTCCATAACAGAAATTACATATACCATTTCCGGCGAGTTATGAACAATTACCTAAGCCGCGGATTATAAATTCAAGAACAGAGCCAGCGTGGGAGTATAACTGTAGGACGAGTTTTGGGGCCAATGGCTTGGGTGATGGCGGAATCCGTGACAATGGGGCGGGTAGTGCTGGGCAGGGAGGGGTGGGTGAGTTTCGTGGAGGCCCTCTGCGTTCTCTGCGCCTCTGCAGTGAAAAAAAAATAACCGCAGAGACGCTGAGGGCGCAGAGATAAATGTGTCAAATTATTTATGACGCTATGCACATCATGCCGCCTCTCTGAAGTGCGCCCCCGGGGTCGTGATTCAAAAATCCGTCTCGGCGGCCGCGCCCCCCTCCTGGCTTTCCATGGCTTCTTCCACCATTTCATCCACCTCGCCAGGGAAGTCTTCGCCCATTTCCTGCCCCATCTTCTTGAGCACTTTGGCGACACTCTTGGGATCATTTTCATCCATCCCGGACCAGGCCGCGGGGTCGGCCAGGCGTTCCATGCGCGTCTCTTCGGAGAGGCGCACATGCACTCGGGACAGCACCCGCTCCAGAGAGGAGCCGCCACACTGCTTGCACACCGGGGTGAACGGTTCGTTTAGATTTAAGATGAGAAACCCTGAAATGCGTCGACAATCCTGGCAGCGAAACTCGTAAATCGGCATAGAACTTCTCCTGACATCGCCTGCAGCCACAACTCAAACTCTTCTGCCTGCCACCTTAGCCTTCGGAGGCTAATTCCGCACCCTGACCTTCATTTTTTCCAGGCGGGTCAACTGCAACCGGGCTTCGGTGTAACGGGGGTCACCGGGGGACAAGTCCTTGACCGCCCTTTGAAAGTGAAACATGGCGGTAGGCAGGGCTTTGACATAGAGACTATAAAACGCCAGATAATAATGGGCCAGCCCCAATTTCCCCTTCTGGCCGTAAAGGGTTCCCAGGTTGTAGTAAACATCGCTGAAGGTAGGATTGAGCTTGTGGACCTTTTCAAACAGGGGCAAGGCCTGATCGGTCTTCTTCTGCTCCTGATAGATCCGCGCCAAATAATAAAGCGAGACGTCATCCTGGGGATAGCGCAGGGAAAGCTCATTAAAGCTCTTTTGGGCCTCGGCAAACTTATTATGGTCGAAATAAAAAACGGCCAAGTCCCGTATAATCAGGGGATTATCCGGAGCGAGCTGCAAAGCCTGTTGAAACGCTGCCAGGGCTTCGTTATCACGGTCCAATTTGGCCAACGCCAGAGCGCGACCGTAGGGGTAGACGGGATTATTGGGCTCGTGCAGCGCATCCAGACTCATCCGCCGCAGGAGTTGGTTCGCGTTGCCGCTCAGGGACTCCAGTTTGGCGGTGAAGAATTGAAAAGCAGGATTGTCTTTTACAGGCTGTAATTCTTTTTGGTGCACCACCAACTGGTGGGAGAGTTCCACAACCCGATTGTCCACATCCGGGTGAGTGCTGAGATAGATGGGCAGCTTCCCCCCTTCCAGCCAGCGTTGCTTATTCATCTTATTGAATATGCTTACCATATCCCGGGGGTTATACCCCGCCTTGAGCATCCACTTGAACCCCATGGCGTCGGCCTCGGATTCGTTATCCCGGCTGTACTTCAACATGGCGCTTTCCCCGGCGGCCATAGAACCCACCATGAGGGGCACGCCTACCCCTCCCAAGAAAACGGACGCCAGGGCCCCGATCATGCTGGCAATGCTGACCGCTCGGGATTTTTCCATCATCTTGGACATGTGCCGGCAAGAGACATGGGAAATTTCGTGGGCCATTACCCCGGCCAGTTCCCCCTCCCGCTCGGCCATGCGAATCAAGCCCGTGTGGATGAAAATATAGCCGCCCGGCACCGCAAAGGCATTCATGCTAGGGTCGTCCACAATAAAAAACTTGTACTGAAACGGCTGGGGCCCTATTTGGGCCACCAGTCTCTGACCTAATTTATTTAAGTATGAAGTCAGGAAAGGGTCTTTGACGAGTGGGATTTCTTGCTGAACTTCAAGGAGAAATTGCTCGCCGAGCTGCTTTTCCTTTTCGACGCTCAAGCCGCCGGACATCATATCCCAAAAGGCCCAACTGGAACGAACGGGCGCCAGGAGCAAGCTCGTAGCCAGGATAATGATGGCTACCAGCCTCCAGCGAGAACTTTTATTCATGATGGACGGGCTCGGAATCGGAAAGAGCGGTGGCTAAAGGGTCCTGGGAAGAGAAGGCAGATTCGTTGTCCTGATCTATCTGGATCTTGGGGGCGTCCGACCAGAGATCTTCCAAATTATAAAAATCCCGCAACGGCTCAAGGAAGATATGGATCACCATGATATTGTAATCCAGTAACACCCATTGGCCTTCTTCACGGCCTTCAACCCCCAGAGGCTGAAGTCCGGCCCGGCTCAGGGCCTCTTCCAGATGTTCGGCCAGGGCCAGCACATGCCGTTTTGACCCGCCCGAGCAAATGACGAAATAGTCCGCAAACGAACAAAACTCGCTCACCTTCAGGAGCACCGTGTCAATGCCCTTATGGGCGACGATGGTCCTGACGGCCAATTCTACCGGTGCTGCCGGGGTGAAAGGGGCTGAAGTTGCCGCCGCGTTTTCCTCCTAAGTATAAAACTTATGGTTTATTATATATCTTCGCACCGCCTCCGGCAAGAGGTAGCGAATGGAATGCCCCTGTCGAACCAGGTTCCTGATTGTGGTGCCTGAAATATCCAGGAGCGTGGTTTCCTGGAAAATCACTTTGTGGCCGTCAGGGTGCTTAAAACCGTGCTCACCCTGAAGGGGCTTAAATTGCGGATGGACTTCCCGGAGGAGGACCTCCCCCAACAGGTGGCGGTCATAGCCGGGGCGATCCAGGACCACAAAATGGCTTAAGGTGAAAAGGTCCCGATAGTCCTTCCAACTGGCGATTTCCAGAACGGCATCCAAACCCAGAATAAAATAGAGCTCCCACGTTGGACCTACTTCCCGGCGGACCTGCCGCAGGGTTTCGATGGAGTAGGATCTCCCCGGCCGCCGCCCTTCCAGGTCGGATACCGACATCACCGGGTGGTCGCCCACGGCCAGCCGGGTCATCTCGAGGCGGGTTTCGAACGGAGTGATGCCTTGCGCGGCCTTGTGGGGCGGCTCGCCCGCAGGAATAAACCAGAGGCGGGTCAATCCCAGGGCCTCACAGACTTCTTCGGCGGACCGCAGGTGCCCGTAGTGGATGGGGTTAAACGTGCCGCCGAAGAGCCCCAGACGCGGCGTCGCCTCAGGTTCTGATCTGTCCGTCGCCATAGACGATAAACTTGGTGGTGGTCAGCTCTTCCAGACCCATGGGCCCGAAGGCGTGGAGCTTGGAGGTGTTGATGCCGATTTCCGCGCCCAAGCCCAACTCGCCGCCATCATTGAAGCGGGTAGAGGCGTTGACCAGAACCACCGACGAGTCCACCTCCTTTAAAAACCTTTGGGACCGGGCATAATCCCGGGTGATGATGGCCTCGGTGTGGTTGGAACCATACCGGGCGATGTGCGCCAGGGCCGCGTCCAGGTCCGACACCACCTTCACGGCCAAAATCAGGTCCAGAAATTCCGCGCCCCAGTCGGCCTCCTGGGCCGGGGTTATCGAGGCAATGATTTCACGGGTAACGGGGCAGCCCCGTATTTCTACGCCAGCCTGGCTTAAGCGAGCGAACATTCGGGGCAAAAACTCAGGCGCCGCAGCTGTGTGGACCAGCAGGGTTTCCATGGCATTGCACACCCCGGGACGCTGCACCTTGGCGTTGAAGCAAATCGCTTCGGCCATTTCCAGGTCGGCGGAGTCATCCACAAAGATGTGGCAGACCCCCTTGTAATGCTTGAGCACCGGGATGCGGGAGTGTTCCGCCACGAAGCGGATCAGTCCTTCGCCCCCCCGGGGGATAATCAGGTCCACCAGCTCGTCCTGCTTCAACAGCTCCAAAGTGGCCTCCCGGGCCACGCTGGGGATGACCTGCACCGCGGCGACAGGGGCCCCGGCCTCGGCCAGCGCATCCTGCATCACTTGGGCCAGGGCCAGATTGGCATGCAGGGCCTCTTTGCCGCCTTTGAGGATAACCGCGTTCCCACTCTTAAGGCAGAGAGCGGCGGCATCCACCGTCACATTGGGACGGGACTCATAAATAAAGCCGATAACCCCCAAGGGAATGCGCTGTCTCCCCACTTTCAGGCCGTTGGGGCGCACCCACATGCCGGTGACGGCCCCCACCGGGTCGGGCAAAGCCGCCACTTCCTGGAGACCCTTGATCATCGAGACAAATACTTTATCGGAAAGCGTGAGCCGATCTATAAATGCCGGAGCAAAGTTCTGGGCCCGGGCCGCGTCCACATCCCGGGCGTTGGCCGTCTGTATCCCGGTCTGGCGTTCCTTCAGCAAGTCCGCCACCCGGAGGATGACCCGGTCTTTCACCTCCCGGGACAGCGTGCCGACGCGCCGGGCGGCGCCTTTGGCCTCTTGGGCCATATGATGAACCATTTCTGGGATATCCATGTGTCTGCTCCGTTGCTTGGTTACTTAAAGATGGTAGCCGAAACTGGGAAAGAGCGACCACGTTAATTCCCTTGCCGCTTTGCCCCCTTATAAAAATCTTTGCAGCCGACCAGTTCCGAAACCGTCACCATGCGGTAGCCTTGGGCTTGCAGAGCGGGCAGGATAGTCTTCAAGGCCTCCACCGTGGGGTGACGGTCCGCTCGGGTCTCTGCGCAACAGTCGTGAAAAATAATGATGTCGCCGTTTTTCACCCGGCCCAAGACATTGTGGATAATGGCCGGGGCCGCCAACCCCTGCCAGTCGCCGGAATCCAGGCTCCACATGACCATGCGCCGTCCGGTATGAGCCATATAAGACTTTAGCCGGTCATCCCAGGCGCTGTACGGGGGCCGGAACAGCCTGGATGTCTGGGGGCAGCCCACCAGGTCCAGACCCACCGCGGTGCGCTCCAACTCCCGCTCCCTGGAGGCCTGGTCCGCCTTGGTCATCCGGGGATGGCTGAAGCTGTGATTGCCCACTTCGTTGCCATCTTTAAGCAGCGCCTGCACCAACCCGGGGTTTTTCTCCACCTTGTGCCCCATGACAAAAAAAGTGCCCTGGGCGCCATACTGCTTGAGTAAGGCCATGATTTGCGGAGTATAGATGGGTGAGGGGCCGTCGTCAAAGGTCAGGGCCACGGCTTTGACATTGGCTGGTCCGGCCCAAATGGTCACAGGGTCGGCCCCCCAGGCCGTCCCCAGCGCGCCGCCGCAGTACACTGCCAACAGCATCAGAATCATCCTCAACCGCAGGCGGATAAATCGTTGCATCCGGTTATTTTACCTGGAAATAAGCGAAAATTCAAATGGATAAACCCGGGAAGCTATCTCTGTATTGCAAATACTATGACGTGGAAAAATTAGGTCTTATGATTCGGGGGGCTCCCCCAGCCTGACATTTAGTGGGAAGATTTAGTGATTTCTCTGATGCGCTGTAATATATCTTGATACTTATATTTTTCGGCCATCTCTTGAATCGTCTGCACCGTCCGCTCATCATGCTTACTTTTTTCCAATGCCATGTACAGTCGCATAGACGCTTCTCGCGGCCGGTGAAAACGCTCCAGGATGGCGGCCCACTTAATCATTTCCGGAGGATCGGGATAAACTCCCAAAGCTCCTAACTGTTCGTATGCTTCTAAGGCCTTGGCATCGCTGCCAGCCTCCTGATAGCACGTCGCCATCGCCAGATAGATGTGAGGGTTATCCGGCATAACCTCCTTGGCCTGACGAAGATAATAGAGGGCTTCATCGGTTCGACCCAAGGCCGCCAGAGGATAAGAGATATTGGTCAAACATTCAAGCAGATTAGGCTTTTGCCACTTAGGAATCATGACGTGCGCGGTTTTAAAAGCCGATACCGCTTCCTCCATCCGACCTAACTTGTAAAACGTAATTCCCAGCTCATTATAAAGTTGACCATAGGTGGGGAATAACTTGATGCCTTCTTGAGCCGTGACAATAGCCTGATCATAGGCCCCGGAACTCCATAGGGCTATGGTAAGATTATTATAAACCGCCGGTTCAACATCACCTGCCCGTATGGCAGCCTTGAGCATACGGACCGCGGCAGGAAAATCTTTGAGGTCATTTAATGTTGCACCTAAGTTACTCATAGCTTTGGCGTAGTCGGGTTTGATCTCTAAGGCCTTTTCATATGACTTGACCGCGCCTTTGTAGTCTTTTTGAATATAACGAATATTTCCTTGGACAAAGTAAAAGCGATATAAATCCGGAACGTTACTTCTTATTACAACTTCAACTTCAAAGGCGAGCTTCGCCAGTTCTTCAGCCTGAATATCTTGGAGGCGATAGAGGGCGTGGAGTAAGCGGGTCTTCTTCAGTTCAAGCTGCACCCCAAAATCATGTGGCCGGAAAGAGAGGGCTTCCTCAAAAGATCGGGACGCCTCATTGAAACGCTCCTCATTGAAAAGCGCCTGACCATAATTGACGTAGGTGGAAAAGAGAGAATAGCGCTGCGTCGTGCCTGACAACTTATCAAGTGAATCCAAAATCTGCGGCCCAAACCCGATTAAGGTGGTGATTATGCCTAAGCAGACCACCAGATCTTTGGAAAACGACATTACGGACTTTTTCGGTTTGCCCGCAGGCGCAGAGGGTTTCTTATTCCCGCTCTTTGTGTCCATACTGCCTCGGAATCCGGATGAAAATTAGACCACTTAGAGTATGCTGTAAATTTATTATAAATAATCGAAAAGCTCAACAATTTCGGTATAACCCCGTAACCCGCAACCCGTAACCCCTCACCTCTTACTGGCCACTGACCACTGACCACTGATCACTGATCACTGTTTTATTACGGTAATCCCCCGTGGGCTGTGGGTCAGCCATTCCACCCCCGCGGGGGTAATGCGGCCGGTGTCTTCCTGGCCGATCATGCCGATCTCCGGCAGAAAAAACTTGGGCTCGAAGGCCAGCACCATATCGGCCTCCAGGGGATAGGGGAACCGGGCCGTGATGAACGGGAATTCATCCAGTTCCAACCCCACGCCGTGGGCCAGAAAACTAACCCGGTCCGCTCCCGGGCCCATAAAGCAGTCCCCCAGGCCCCGGCCCCGGACGGCCTCCGAGAGCACCTGGAAAATGTCCCCGGGTTTAACCCCGGGCCGGGCCGTCGCGACAAAGAGCCGATAGAGTTCCTCCACCGCGTCGAAGGCCTCCCAGGCCGCCTCAGGCAGGGATTCCAGGGCGTACATCCGCGTCATGTCCACGATGTAGCCGTTGACGCAGGCGGCCAGATCGACGCTGATGGGTTCGCCCACCGCCAGCGGTTTTAAAGACGGCCCCTGGGGGAAGGCTGTGCTGAATCCCGGGCCGCCACTGGGGGTGTCGGTGTAGGCCGTCAGCAAACCCGATATTCCGGAGAGCACGTGGCCGTAAAAAACCTCCAAATCCCAGTTGCGCACTCGCACCAAGCCCTGGTGGCCCAGGAGGCGCAGGCGGTATTCCAGGGCTGCGGACACCTCCAGTTCGGACATGCCCGGCTTTAAAAGCCCCGGCACCTCCTCATGGACCTGGTCCAACACGGCTGCAGCCAGACGCACCTGGTCCAGCTCATAGGCGCTTTTGACCATGCGCTGCTGCCGGATGAGGGGTGAGAGGTCCATAATGGCATGCCCGGGGAAGAGCTGCTCCTGGATGCGCTTAAACATCGCGGCAGGGATGACATCCAGCTCCAGGGCCAGGGCCTCCCGGGGCGTAAACCCCGAAGCAGCCAGAATTTTGGGAAGTTCTTTTAAGTCCCGGTACATGGCCCGGGGCCAGGGGCCCGCCTCCGGCGGGTCTTTATGGGGACGGCGCACCAGCAGCAACGGCTGCGAACCGGCGGCCACCGCCAGGAAGCCATCCACCACCGTGCCGGTATAATAGAACAGGTCCGCGGGCTGGCGAATCAGGGCCAGGCCGATGCCGGCCGGCGCCAGCTTTTCTATAAGGGACTCCACCCGGGAGGTGATTTCAACCACCGGCACCGGCTCCATTATTCCTCCTCCTGGCACAAGATCATTTCCAGGCCCTCAGGAAGCCATGCCTGGGTTTATGCTCGGGTTCCATCATTCCTGGTCTTCGTACAGGATCATCTCCAGACTTACCGGACCTTGGGCGCCCAGCACCAGCACCTTTTCGATGTCCGCGGTGCGGGAAGGGCCGGTGAGCCAGCTCACCATGCCCGGTCCCCGGTCCCGGACGTACTCGAGCGCCTGGGACAGGCTCAGATTGGCTCTATCCGGGGGGATCAGGATTATGTGTTGTTTGGCTCGAAAGGACAGAGTGGCCGCGGCCCCGCACCCGGAGTCCACGAGGACGCTCCCGGTCTCGGGGATGGCCCCCAGGGCCACGGAAACTACCGTACCGGCCTCCGGAGCCCACTCGGCCTGGACGATATGGTGTTTAACCCCCAGTTCCGCGAGCCTCCCGGCCACCTGCCGCAGCCAGGGATGATCTTCCAGCCACAGAGGTGCTGCCGCCATTGCCAGCCGCCGGGCCAGGGCGACGGGACCTTGCACCCGGCTCAAGGAACTGCGGGCTTCAGCAAGCCTTTGCTCCAAAAGCGCGCCTGTCGGGGCGGCCCCATGTGTCGGTCGCAGGAACGAATCCAGATTTGTAAGATCGGACTCAGGTGCTTGCTCTCGAGGGGAAGGCCCCGCTAAATTCCTCCCTTTGGAAAAGGGGGGATAGGGGGGATTTAGGTTCTTGCACCCACTCCGGTCCTCCTTCAGGCGGCCCCGTTGTTGGCGATGGAAGCTCTCCGAAGCCAAACGCGGCAGCCCGCGCCCCCAGCCCCGGCGCGCCACAAGCCCGGTCAATCCACGCCATACCAACTCCAGGCCCCGATACCCGCGGGGATGGGCCAGCGCCGCGCCGGCCGCGGCGCTTAAGCCCCGGATAGCCCGGAATCGGCGGCTCTGCCCGCGCAGCCCCTGGATTTTATCGCGCAGCCGGATGCCCACGGGACAAATCTCCTGGCAGGCCCCACATTGGGTGCAGAGATCGCAGATATCTCCCACCGGGGCCAGGTAGGGCGCTAACAAGATGCCGATGGCTCCGGGATAGACCCGGCCGTACAGATGCGCCGCGCCCACCTGAAAAATCGGACAGGTATTGAGACAGGCCCCGCACCGGAGGCAATACAAGGCCTCGGCCATCTCCGGGTCCGCGGCCAGACGCCGCCGGCCATTGTCCAAAATCACCAGATAAAAGGCCTGCTTCCCCCGGGGCTGGATCTTGAGTCCCTGAATGAAGTGGACCAAGGCGGTGAGCCGCTGGCCCGTTGCGCTAGCCGGCAACAGGCGCAGCATCACCTCAACGTCTGTGAGCCGAGGAATGATCTTTTCCAGGCCCATCACGGCCACGTGGACTTTAGGCAGGGTGGCGGTGAAGCGCAGGTTGCTTTCGTTTTCCACCAGAATCAGGGTGCCATCCGGTGTGGCGAAATTGACCCCGGTGATCCCCATCTGGGCCTCATAAAAGCTGGGATTCAAATAGGTTGTGGCCCACCGGGTCAGAGCCTCCGGGTCCGCCGGAATTTGGGCGCCCAGGTGGTCGGCAAAGATTTCGGCAATCTGGTGGCGATTCAGGTGGAGGGCCGGAGCGGTGAGGTGCGCCGGGGGGTGGCCGGCCAACTGCACAATGAACTCCCCAAGGTCTGTCTCCCTGACCATCAGGCCCGCCGCGGTCAGGGTGGGATTGAGCCCGATTTCCTCGGTGGTCATGGACTTGGACTTGACCACCGTCTTGACCCCGTGTTCTTGGGCAATGGCAAGGATCAGCCGCCGCGCCTGGGCCGCATCCTCAGCCCAGAGCACCCGCCCGCCCCAGGCGGTTACGGCCTGCGCCAGGCTCTCCAGGAGCTCGTCCAAACGGGCCACAGCCTCGGTTTTGATGGCCCGGGCCTGACGGCGCCAGGTTTCCCAATGGGGATAGTCGGCAAGCAGCAGGTCCCGGGCTGCCAGGGCGCGGTGCGTCGCCGCCCGGACCGCCGGAGACCTCCCTAAGGTTTCGGGGGGATTGTCTGATTCAGGATTAGCCGTGACGTTCAACGCCGAGGGCTGCCGGGCCAGGGTTATTTAGGCCCAGTGACGCATTGTTCAAAAGCAGCCATCCATTCCGGGAAATGCAGATCTTCCGGCCTTTCCGTCGCAATGACGAGGAATTGGTTGACCTGTTCCTCGAGCCAGGGATGTTTGGCAAAACTATCTAGAGACTCTTGCATCACATCCTTAAAGTCAGCCGGCATATTTTCATCACAGGCAAGCTGGCTTTTCAAATAAGCCAGCATCATTGGAAATGATATCAGCTTCTGCTCTAACCCATAATGCCGCAGTTGATCCTTGATATCCTCCCGCACCCTTTCTGTCGCCATATCACGGAGAAATTCAAAAGGATTGGTGCCACTGAACAGAGAGGGGACGGTATAACGAGCATAATTAAACCTTTTCCCCGTACGCCAGATATCATGGAGAACGTCGTGTTGTTCCGGGCTGGTGGAAATTTTCAACAACGCATCGCGGTATGGCGCCTCAAATTTCGATAAAATTACGTAATAAACCATAATCAAGTTAACAGCAAACATGCCAAAAATGCTGATGGAACGCAGAGTTGGTTGAACGGTACTGGCCCAAATGAACATGAAATAAATAAATACCGATATAGCAATAGTCATTCGTACCATTCGGACGCCGGAAACCTTCATCCGCCTGTCTCGCCGATGAAGAACAAAGTAGATGACCAGCATGATTAAAAGGACTAACTCGATGTAGGCGCTGGAAAGTAAATCTACCAAAAATTGAAACATATCTTCTCCTCTCGTCGGCCAAGGCAGGGCAGGAAGATTATCGAATATGCCGGCAAACACGTAGTGGAACCCTCATCAGCCAGAAGTGAGACCACTGACGTCGTTTATTTTATCATACTCATACACCCAAATCCGAGCAAAATATCCCGGTATGCCGCAAGTCCCTGCCCGTGCCCTTGAGGCCGCGGCCAAGACCGCTAAGCCAGCCCTTCTTATTCGGGCACAAACACCTGGATCTTGGCCCGGCGGCGCTCCCCGTCCAGCCAGGAGGCGAAGAGGAGCTGCTGCTTCTGGTTAAGAAATTGGGTACGCATCCGGTCCCGCTCCTTTTGAAATTCCTGGGGGTCCGGTTCCCGCCGGGCCTTGAAGGCCAGCAGGTAATAGGCGTCTTGCCATAGCAGGGGTTTTTCGGGATACGGGCGTTCCTGGGAAAGTTGGAAGGCGGCGCCGGTGAGGGCCTCGGCCTCCGGCTGCTTGTGGAAACCCTGGAGCCGGGTAAAAAAGCCGCTGTCCTGAACGGTCAGCCCCGCCGCGGCCGCCACCTGGGCCAGGGGCTTGCCGCCCCGGAGTTCCCCCAACAGCCGGGAGGCTTCCTGCTCGGCTTTTTTCCGGGCCAGGTTTTTTTTCAACGCGGCCTTCACCTGGTCCTTGATCTGGGCCAGGGCGGGCAGGTGCGCCGCCTGATATTCCACGCCTTTAAGGACCGCGAACCCGTCCGGCAACTCCACCACCTTGCTGACTTCCTGGGGTTTGAGGTGAAGGGCGGCTTGGTTGAAAGCAGGCTGCACCCCCAGTCCCGGGACGGCATCTTGCAAGGCAAACAGCGGGGTCTCCCGGGAAGTCACGCCCAATTTCTGCGCCACCGTGGCCGGGGAACCCTGGGCCAACTCTTTCTGGGCCTGCTGGGCCGCGTCCTTCGCCAATTGTTGCGCCTGTTCCTCTTTAAGCCGCTGCTCCACCTGCTTGGCGGCCTCAGGCACAGCCTCCGTCTCCTTGATCTCGTCCACCTTGATCAGGTAAATCCCCGCAGGGGTGGCCGCCATACCCACGCCCCCCGGTTTGAGGGCAAACGCGACCTTGTCCCATTCCGGGTGATTCTGGCCGCGTTTGACCACGCCCAGGTCTCCCCCCTTATCCTTGGTGGCCGCGTCCTGAGAGTTTGCTCGGGCCAGGTCGGCGAAATCCGCCCCCGTCTGAGCCTGCCGCCCCAGGTTCTGGGCCTTCTGCGTCACTTGCCGGCGCTGGGCGTCCGTGGCCTGGGCGGGCAAAGTGAGCACGATCTGGTGCGCCTGAATCGCCTTGGCGCGGACATATTCGTCTTGGTGCTCTTTGAGAAAAGCTTGCACGTCATCCGGGCTGAGCTTGACCTTCTTAAGAAAATCCTTAGTCTGGAAGATCAGGTAGTTAACCCGGGCACGGTCCGGCAGACGAAATTCCGCCTCATTCTCCTTATAATAGCGGTCCACGGCTTCGTCGCCGGGATTTTGCTGGGCCAGGTATTTATCCGGGGAGATCGTCAGGTAGTTGACGTCCGTCTCTTCTTGGGTGATGCGGAAGAGTTCCTTTAGTTCCGCATCCGAGACCTTGGCTAAAGAGGTCACTTCCGCGATGACCTTGCGGAGGAGCAGGCGCTGGCGCTCCCCAGCCTCGAAAGCCTGGGGGCTTAGGTGGCTCCGGGTTAGTAGCCAGTTATAGCGCTCCTCGTCGAACTTGCCGTCTTTTTGGAAATAGGGGTAGCTCTGGATCTGGCGGCGCAGCTCGGTGTCGGTCACGCCAAGACCCAGGCGCGGCGCCGCTTGGAGGATCAGGGTCTCTTCCACCAGTTGGCTCAGGGCCATCTCCTTGAGCCGCAGGGCCTTGATCATTTCGGGCGTCAGTTCGCCCGCGGCCCGCTCCTGGTACTGCTTGACCAGGTCGTTGTAATGCCGCGCGAACTCGGTCATGGGGATAATAGTGCCGTTGACTTCAGCCGCCTCCTGGGAGCGGGCCGATTTGTAGGAGCCCACGCCCCAGAAAATAAAGACTACCACGATGGCCCCGATGGCCAAATAGATGAACCAGGAACGGGAAGATTTACGCAGCCATTGTAACATGGGTTCAGATTACCTCGATTTGATGTGCCCGGAAGCCGGCCAGCTCGGAAATGATCTACGGAAGCCGCAGAGTTACCGCGCGGCTGGCTTGGAGCCTTCCTTCAACATTTTCTGGGCCTCTTTGGCTTCGGGACTGTTTGGATAAGCCTTGACCAATTTTCTTAACGTGTCCCGATACGTACTCATTTGCTGCTGGTTTTTGTAGCACAGGGCCTGGCGCAGGAGACCCGCAGGGGCCAGGATGCTCTTGGGGAACTGCGTCCGCAACTTATTAAACTCCACCCCGGCTTCCCGGTACTTGGCATCCTGGTAGAAGCTGTCCGCCAGGTAATAACGTGCTTCCGGAGCCCTGGGGCCCTTGGGCTGGCTCTTCAAATAATCATTAAACTGGGTCCGGGCCTCGCCGAATTTCTTGGCGTGATACTGGCGCATGCCCTCGGTGTAGTGCTTCTCCGCCGCAGCGCCGGAAACTGCCGGTTTGGCCGTGGCTTTGGGATAGGCCGGGGTGGAGGGCGCCGGGACGGCATGCGGCTTGGCCGCCGGTGCTGCCGGGTGGGCTTCCAGTTGAGCTACCCGGCTCTCCAACTGCTGCACCTGACTTTGCAAGTTTTGGACCTGCTGTGCCAGGTCTGGGGCGGGAGCCGGGGCCTGGCCCGGCGCCGCGGTGCCCGCCGGGGTCTCGGCCGGCACCGGCGGCATGGACGTGCGCATGCCGGGCATGGTGCCACAGGCCATCGGGAGCACTAAAAGGGTTACCGCCGCCAGATACCGGATCACACCTGCCTGCCTCATGTCTCGTCCTCCTGGACCATTAAATATCGCCTGACCGCTGCACGGGCGACTCCGTGGCGGCCGCCCGGCGCCCACCATCACCCTAACTTATTTGCCTAAATGTTTCATAATATTATCTTGAGGGCTTGATTGTCAAGGACACCTTACGGCTGGTAATGTCTTGCTTTCTCTATGCCTGAGGATAAATGTCGAAACAGCCCAGGCTGACAGCCAGGCAGGACCGGGGTTTTCTGGAGATTAATATAGTTTACAATAATGTCTTACCATAGCGAGGTGATTCAAAGTAAAGCCGGGGATTACCGGGTTGCTGTCGGCAAGTACGGCTTTGACGCGGCCATCGCAGAATTAAAGAAAGGCGTCGATAACAAAATTTTCCCAACAGATGCCTGGATCATCAGTCAGGAAAGGGTACTCCAGTAATTGCCGTTCCCCGGTGGAGCTGCCTTCCAGCGAATCCGGGGGGCGAAGGCGTCCCGGTCAGGATAACCCCAATAATTTAGTTGCAAGGCTCTAATCCTATATAAACTTAATCCCCCTTTTTCAAAGGGGGACTTTTTACCCCCTCCCCTTAAGGCTAGCCGGTTTCAGGCACGAAGGTTCGGCCGGCACCTAACTTCTTTGAAGTTATCTTTATGAGCGCAACCCGGTATGAGAGATCAATGGCCAGGAGGAAGCAGTTTCGAGCCCGGTGAATTTGAGCCGAGGCGACGGGACTTACCCGGAACCGGAAGCAACGAACCTAAGATATTGTTTAAATTTAATCAATAGGTTACCTAGGATTTTTGCATGCTCTATGACTTATCTAAAAAGAATTGTGTTTAAGAGGTTTTCTGCTATATACTGGCCTTAAGGATGCCCGGAGAAGCTGGTTATCTTATTGATTTGATTAATTAATTTATTATCAATTGAGAAAGGAGGAGGCGGGGGTTCGAAGATTGTATCTTTTTTAATTTAATAATTTAGTGAAACCCATGGCGTCCTGAAAATTAAGTAACCGAGAGGAGGGGGGTTTACATGAATGCTTTGACCCTGGTTTTCGTGGCATTGTGCGTCTTTACCATAGCCTACCGGTTTTACGGCCTGTTCATCGCCAAAAGGGTCCTGGAGCTGAAAGTCGAAAGGCTGACGCCGGCGGTGAAATTGGCCGATGGCCACGATTATGTCAAGACCAATAAATTCGTCCTGTTTGGACACCATTTTGCGGCCATCGCCGCGGCCGGGCCACTCTTGGGACCGGTCCTGGCCGCCCAGTTCGGTTATCTGCCCGGGGCGCTGTGGATTATTATCGGCTGTGTCCTGGCCGGGGCCGTGCACGACATGGTCATCCTCTTTGCGTCAGTCCGGCATAAGGGGCAAAGTCTGGCGAACATTGCCTCCAAAGAAATCAATCCTACCATCGGCGGCGTGGCCTCCGTGGCCGTCCTCTTTATCCTGATCCTCACCCTGGCGGGCCTGTCCATCGCGGTGGTCAACGCCATGTTCTCCAGTCCTTGGGCCACCTTCACGGTATTTTCCACTATGCCTATTGCCATTTTAATGGGGATTTATCTGCATGTCTGGCGGCATGACGATGTCCTGGGGGCAAGCATTCTCGGCGTTGTGCTGCTGACCATCGCAGTCATCGCCGGTCCTTATATCGTAGCCAATCCCACTTTGGCCTCCTGGTTCACCCTATCCAAAAATCAACTCGCCGTCATTATTCCTATATACGGTTTTATAGCCTCGGTCCTGCCGGTCTGGCTGCTCCTCTGTCCCCGGGATTACCTGTCCACCTATCTGAAGGTGGGCACCATTGTCATGCTGGCCGTCGGCATCGGGTTTATGCGGCCGACGCTGTTAATGGAGCCCATCACCAAGTTTGTCAGCGGTGGCGGCCCCATCATTCCCGGTGCAGTCTTCCCCTTTGTCTTCATTACCATTGCCTGCGGCGCCATATCCGGATTCCACGCTATCATCGGGACCGGCACCACCCCCAAGATGATAGGCAATGAACGGGACGTCTTGTTCATCGGCTACGGCGGCATGTTGCTGGAAGGCTTTGTGGCCATCATGGCCCTGATTGCCGCCTGTGTGCTGGTGCCCGCCGATTACTTCGCCATTAACTCCCTGCCCGCAGTCTTTGCCAAACTTGGCATGAACACGGTGCATCTCAATGATCTGGCCAAAGAGGTGGGGGAAACCATTCAAGGCCGGCCCGGCGGCGCGGTTTCTTTGGCCGTCGGCATGGCCTATATCTTTGACGGCATCCCGGTTCTGAAAGGCTTAATGGCTTACTGGTATCACTTCGCCATCATGTTTGAGGCCGTGTTTATCCTCACCGCGGTGGATACCGGCACCCGGGTGGGCCGTTTCTTCCTCCAGGAAATGATCGGCGCCTACATCCCCAAGTTCTCCGAGAAAAGATGGGTCCCGGGCATTGTCATCACCAGCGCCATCTTTACCTTCTGTTGGGGCTATCTGGTCTATACCGGCAATATCTCCACCATCTGGCCGCTATTCGGCATGAGCAACCAGCTCCTGGCCTCCAGCGCCCTCATCATCGGCACCACCATGCTTATGCGGCTGAACAAGGTCAAATACGCCTGGATTACCGCAATTCCCGGTGTGCTCTTGGCCTTTATCACCATGTATGCCGGCTACCTGAATATATTTGACAATTTCCTCCCCAAGAAGCTGTATCTGCTCAGCGCCATGTCTATAATCGTTATGGTTCTCATGCTCATTGTGTTTGTGGGAGCCATCAAGAAGTGGCTTGAGCTGCTGCAGATCAAAACCACGGTGCGGGATGCATACGGTGAACCGGTATTGGAGATCGTGCCGGAATAAACCCCGGGATCGGTTATTAAAATAAGTTGTGCAGTGTGGTTCCCCGACAAGGAGGCAATCATGTTCAAAAAGATATTGGTGCCACTGGATGGCTCGGACCTGGCGGCCCAAATAATCCCCCAGGTTGAGACGCTGGCCAAACATGCCAATGCCCAGGTGACGCTGTTGTCCGTGGGCTCTTCAAATATCTGCGCCATCGGCGGCGCCGGGGAGGCAGCACCGTGCCCTGAGACGCCTTTGGCCAACCAGTTGGAGCAGATCACCGCGAGACTAAAGGCCGCGGGCCTTGAGGCCAATTGGATCTATAAACTGGGCCGCCATCCGGCCCAGGAGATTGTGGCCTATGCGGAGGAAAACCAGGTGGACTTGATCGCCCTGGCTTCCCACGGAGCCGGCGAGGTCGCCTGGGTCTTGGGGAGTGTGGCCAAGCGGGTCATGGATCACGCCCCTGTGTCCGTGTTGCTGCTGCGGGTGGCGGAAATCGAACCTCCCACGCTCAAAAGCGAGATGTTTTATTCCATGCAGACGCCGTAAGCTCTAAGCTCTCTGCGTTCTTTTGCGCCTCTGCGGTGAAAAAATTAACCGCAGAGACGCTGAGGGCGCAGAGCAAGCCGCACCATGAGGGACGAAATCGATGAATTTAGCCGAACTGCGAGAAGTTGCTAAAGACAAATTAAAGGGGTATTGCCGGGTCTGTCCGGTCTGCAACGGTCGGGCCTGCGCCGGCGAAGTGCCCGGCATGGGCGGAGCCGGGACCGGGAGCGCCTTTGCGGCCAATCTGGAGGCCTTGGCCCGGTATCGCTTGAATATGCGGACCTTGCACGATGTCAAGGAGCCGGACACTTCCTTTACCCTGTGGGGGGAAAAGCTGTCCATGCCCATCTTGGCCGCGCCCATGACCGGGGTCTCCTACAATATGGGCGGCAAGATTTCGGAGGAGGGGTTCCTTCAGGAGATTGTGGCGGGAGCGCTAATCGCCGGCACCCTGGGCATGTCCGGCGACGGCGCCGACCCGGAGATGTATGCCGGCGGCCTGAAAGCCATTGCCGATCATCACGGCAAAGGCATTCCCATCACCAAACCCCGGGCCCAGGCTGAGGCCATTAAGTACCTCAAGGCCGCGGCGGAGGCGGGGGTTCTGGGAGTGGGCGTGGATATCGACGGGGCCGGCTTAATTACCATGGCCCTCAAGGGTCAACCCGTCGGTCCCAAAAGCTTTGACGAAATCAAGGAACTGATCGCATCAACAAAGCTGCCCTTTCTGGTCAAGGGGATCATGACCCCGGAGGAAGCCGAACTTGCCCTGGCGGCCGGGGCCGCGGCGATCGTGGTTTCGAACCACGGTGGGCGGGTTCTGGATAGCACCCCGGGGGCGGCTGAAGTATTGCCCGCCATCGCCGACCGGGTCAAAGGCAGGGTGCTGATTTTTGCCGACGGCGGCGTGCGCTCCGGCAGCGATGTCCTTAAGCTCCTGGCCTTGGGGGCTGATTTGGTCCTCGTGGGCCGGCCCCTGGTTATCGGCGTCATGGGTGGCGGCCGGGAAGGTGTGGCCTTATTGCTCAATAAAATGAAGAGCGAACTCATCCAGGCCATGTTGCTAACCGGTGCCGCGGACGTGAAAAATGTGCCCCGGGCGATTCTGTATGGCAGTTAACTATAAGGGATCTCACCGAAATCTTCCCGGTCTTTCCAGGTCCGGGTGAGATGGCTCAAAGGAATGATCAGAACATAATAAGGGATCAGGTACAGCGCGGCCACAACCGAAGTCAACGGATCGTTGAAATAGCTCCCTAAGACGATGACCAGGACGTTGTTGATCCAGCCCAGGGCCCCGGCAGCCGCCACCCGTTCGGTTGGTAGGCTGGACTTAAACAGGATCAGCCCGGTGCCGGCCATTAACACCCCTAAGCCGGTGCCCACCAGCACCGCAACCACTACCTTATGCTGGTGCGCCCGCAAGAACGGCGCATAAAGACCAAAGGCGCCCAGGTTCATGGCCACAAAGAGAATCAAGGATATGGCGTAAGAGTGCCTCTCCATCCAATCCGACGCCCTCGGTAACCAGCGCCGGAAAAACAGGGAGGCTAAGAGCGGCACAAAGATCAAGGTCATCATGAATTTGGCCAGGCCGAACAGGTCAAAATGGATTTCCCGGCCCACCAGGAATTCGACGATCAGCGGCAGGGTCAGGGGCAGCAATAACGTGGTAACCACAGTCATGGCCAAGACCAGGGGAATGTCCGCCCCCACCAGCCCGGAAAAAAAGGCGGCCGACAAACCGGTGGAGGCCCCGGCCAGTAAGAGCAGACCCAAGGCATAGTCCGGGATGAATTTTATGGCTAGGAGATAAACGATAAAGGGCAGAATGATCAACTTGATCAGGACTAACAGGGTCATCTTGACGGGATAGCGCCGCAGGGTGTGCCAAATGGCCGGCGGGTACACCTTCAGGAAGGCCAGAAAGAGCAGGCCCATTAGGGTCCACGACAGGAAGGGACCTAAAGAGCTGGTCACCCTGGGCCAGGCCACCCCGGCTGCCATGCTGCCGAAGACCACGGCCAGCAGAATGATATCTTTAATTCTGATCATGAATTGGTGAGGACTTGATTATTTTACGCCCGACTTGGCATGAGTAAGGAAGATATCATGTTTCCCCATATCCTGCCGCTATCGCCAGGCAATTTCAGGAAAATCACTCAAAGCAATTTTAGGCAAAATAGTGCCGAGGTGACCGCGTGAAGAAACTTGGCGTCATGACCGGTGCGCTTATGTGCGCCATCCTCGTCGCCTGGCTGGCTTGGCCGGGAATGACGGTTTTGCAGATTCAAGACCACGGCAAGGAGATCCGAGTGCAAGCCGGGGAAGTTATCGAGCTTGCCTTGAAAGAGCAGGCAGGCACCGGCTACACCTGGGAGTTTAATAAGCTTGATGAAAAACATTTCCAGGTCGTGCGCACCGAAACCAGGCGCCTGGCTCCCCAGCCTCCGGTGGGAGGACCGGTGCTTAAAGTTTGGCAATTGCAGATCAAAGCACCGGGGGAAGCCAGGCTCAGCCTGGATTATCTGCGGCCCTGGGAAGGCCGGGCCAAGGCCGTGGAACATTTCGAAGTTATGGTCCACATACGATAAAGCCGAACCAGACCGGCACCGTGGCCTTTTTTACCAATCTCTTTGATGAACCCGGAACACCAGGAGTGGAGCCATTTCCGAGGCACTGGCAGCAACCAGGATCACACCCGTTGTCGTAGACCGGTTCCGGCAGCAAATTTACCGGTTCTTTGCTGACCACGGCCGCCAAATGCCTTGGCGGGAGACCTCTGACCCTTATCACATTCTCGTCTCCGAAATCATGCTGCAGCAAACCCAGGTGGAGCGGGTGGCCCTCAAGTATGAGCCCTTCATCACCGCCTTCCCTGACGTCCTGTCGCTGGCCCAAGCCCCGCTGCGAGAGATCATGGCCAGGTGGCAAGGGCTGGGCTACAACCGCCGCGCCCTGGCTTTGCAGCGCCTCGCCCAACGGTTGGTGACCGAGTTTCAGGGGCGGCTGCCAAACTCGGTCGAGATCCTCCGGACGCTGCCCGGCATCGGCGCGGCCACCGCAGGCGCGGTGGCCGCCTTTGCCTTCAACCAACCGGTGGTGTTCATCGAAACCAACATCCGCCGGGTCTTTCTGCACTGCTTTTTTGGGGACCAAAACGGCATCCGGGATAACGAGATTCTGCCCCTGGTGGACCAAACCCTGGACCGGGCCCGGCCGCGCCCCTGGTACTATGCCCTCATGGACTACGGGGCCATGCTCAAGCGCGCCGTCCCCAACCCCAACCGCGCGAGTGCCCACTACCAGCGGCAATCCGCGTTTGCCGATTCCGACCGGCAAATTCGGGGGTTGATCTTAAAGACCATGCTGGAGTCCCCGGCTCTCTCTGTAAAGGAGCTGGTGCGGGCCGTGGGGAAAAGCCCGGAGCGGACGCGCCCTCTCATCGAGGCCTTAATCCACGAGGGCTTCCTGCAGCAGTCGGGAACCCGTCTGAGGATCGCCTCCGGAATGGGGCCTGGCGTGGAGCCAAAAAAAACGGGCGATGTTTAACAGCGCCCGCAACTCGCAGTCCATCCGGTTGCTGCCGGATCAAAATTTGGGATAGATTCTTTTTAGGCCGTGGTCCGGGTAACAAATAGTGGCGCCGGGAATTTTCGGATATATATTATGATGAATTTTGCAGCAATCCATACCAAGGAGATGTACATGAAAACTAAGACTACGGTGGGTCCGGCGAGGATCTGGCTGGCGCTTATAGTGGCTCTGGCTTTAACAGCAGCGGCCTCTGCGGGATGGGCCGCGAGCGCCCCGGACTTCACCTTAAAAGCCGTGCAGGACGGCAAAGATTACAGCCTCAGCCAGTTCAAGGGCAAGGTGGTGCTGCTTAATTTCTTCACCTTCTTTTGTGGTCCGTGCCGGCAAGAGATGCCGCATCTGAGTCAGATAGACCAGGAATTAAAGGGGCAAGGCTTTCAGACCCTGGGAATCGCCCTGTCCTCCACTCCTGAACAGCTCAAACAACTTATCTCGCAGTTGGGCCTTAAGTACCCGGTGTTGGAAGGCAATGACGCGGTGAGCAAGGCCTACGGCGGTATCGAGTTGGTGCCTATGACCTTTATCATTGACAAGCAGGGGAATATTGCCCAAAAAATCCTGGGAGCCCGGAGCAAAGAGGAATTTGTGAAAATGATTAAACCTCTGCTCTAAACCAAAAACGGCCCACCCGGGGGTAGAGTCGCACCTCGATTCTACCCCCAGCGGCAGTCAAAAGTCCTTGAGGCGGCGTCATCTCTTAGCTTGATCCAGCAATGCCAGGCAACGAAAACCGCACGCTTACCCCAAGCGTGGGTCCATACTGCCGCTCCCGCCGCAATCCGGCAAATAGCAACTCACGTCTTTGAATTCGCAGGCTTCTTTGCACTCGGGGCAGACCTTGGGCGGCTGGGGTTCCGTGAGGGTATAGCCGCACTTGGTGCATTTCCAGTAGGTTTTGGGTTGGGTGTCGTCCATGGATTTGATCTCCTGTGGTAGGCCCGGTGCACCGGGCTAATCTTTGGGTAAGTGCAGCTACTTGGCGCACTTAACCGGTTGTTCCTTCGCCGAGCCGGGACCGGCCAGGGGTTTAAACATGGATTTGCCCGCGCCGCAGCAGGGACACTTCCAATCATCAGGCAGGTCCTCAAATTTGGTGCCCTTGGGGATCTTGCCCTTCTTGTCACCATGGGCCGGGTCGTAAATATACCCGCAGTTAGACGTTTGGCACTGCCACATCTCTTCAGGGTTGGACATTTCAACCTCCGTCCTGGATGCATCCTTCACAATTTTTTATCATTTTCGCCGTGATGAGAAAGCTGTCATCAGAACAGCCTTGCCGGAAAGGGGGTACGCGGGTAACCCTACCCCCTTTGACTGGCGGTTCGGCCAGACTAAGGCTTAGTCCATCTCTTGCATTTTCTTGCCGCAACATTCCGGGGCAGGCGCCTCAGCCGGGGCCTCTTTGGAGGTATTGCATTGGTAACAGACGTAGCTCTTCTTTTCAGCCTCAGGGGCTGGGGCAGCCTTCTCTGCGCCTTTATGCTTGCAACCGCAGCTACAACCACTCATGAACTTTCTCCTTTTTCCTCAGGTTTTAGGGATATCCCTGCTTCCCAGGGACCCAAGACTCTCGTCTTGGGGTGGTCCTTAAATTTTAAAGATAATATTTATTTTACAGTAATCATTATTGGTTCAATGGCAAGGGGTCTGGCAAATTTTTCCGGAGTCCAGTCTTTAAGATGAAGGCCCAAAAAAGGGGTCCCCATAATTGACAAGATTATTATTATTATTAACTTGTTGATATCTGATAATAAGCATATTTTGTTGGATATTTTTTAGAATTATTAGCGGAGTTGAATTATGTTTAAAGAATTCAAAGAGTTCGCCATGCACGGCAGCGTCGTGGACATGGCCGTGGGCATCATCATCGGAGCGGCCTTCGGAGCCGTGGTCAAGTCCCTGGTGGCCGATATCATCATGCCGCCCATCGGCCTGCTCCTGGGCAATGTGGATTTCACCAACCTGTTCATCCTCCTGAAGGCCGGAAAGGTGGCGGGCCCCTATGCCTCCCTGGCCGCGGCCCAAACCGCGGGGGCAGTCACCCTCAATATCGGGATGTTCATCAACACTATCGTCAGTTTTGTTATCGTGGCCTATGCCGTATTCCTGGTCATCCGGGGAATTAACCGGCTGCAACGGGCCCCGGAAGCGCCTCCGGCCGCTGCCACTAAGGAGTGCCCCCATTGCGCCTCGGAGATCCCCCTCAAGGCCACCCGGTGCCCCCATTGCACCTCGGAATTGGGGGCCGCCTCGGCCTGACGAAATTGCCGCTTAAGGAGTAACTTCCATGTCTTCCATAAGAGAGAGTTATTGCGGTCTCTGTGAGCAGTGTCAGTTGGGCAGCCCGGATTTTCAGGAAGCCGTGGGCAAGGTTAAGACCTATATGGACCAGTTACCGGTGCACTGGCAGCGGCAGTGTATTAACGAAGCGCAGGACTTTCCTTTGTTGGAGTTCCGCCAGGGGCTGGACTGGTTTTCAGGTAGGGTTGACTGTCCCGGCTGCAAGGACATGGGCGGTCTGGAGCACTGCGGCATCCGTGACTGTGCCACAGAACGTCAGCATGACTACTGCTATGAATGTCTGGACCACGACTCCTGCAGGCACCTAATCTTTGTTTAAGGGTTCCCGGCTGAGTCACAGGATGCTTGCCTCCACCTTCAGAGGTTGGCGCGGAGGTATGTGAAACCTCCGGGCCGGCCCTGGATTCTTGGATATTTCTCCTTATCTTTATCAAAAGCCTAGAGCCACTTTCACAAAAGATCCCGCGCCTTGTAAAATCTTAGGCGCTAAGGAGAGAATTCGTGGATGAACCTCGCCGTGTCACCCCGCAAGAGATCTATCCAAAAGTCCAGTCAGGAGAAACCCTCCTGGTCTGCGCTTATGACGATGACGCCAAATTCCGGCGCCTTCGACTGGAGGGCGCCATCTCTTTGCCTGAATTCAAGTCCCTCGTTCCTTCCCTGCCTAAAAACGGGGAAATCGTATTCTATTGCGCCTGACCCAATGAAAACAGTGCGGCCGGTCAGGCAGCCGGGTTAATCGAGATGGGCTATCTAAACGCTAAGGCGCTCAAAGGGGGCGTGGAGAGCTGGAAACAAGCGGGTTACGCCTTGGTGGGTGAGAAGTAGGAGGTACATGATGACATCGCACCGCATTATCCTGATCTCGGGGGTTATCTCGGTAGTATTGGGATTTCTGGCCGGTTTTCTGGGAGGCAGGTTTGCCGCGCCGCCGGCCAGGGAAAAGCCGGTAGCCGCGGTTATCCAGGCCGAACGCTTTCAACTCACGGACTCAAACGGGCGCGCCCGGGGACAATTCGAGGTCGACTCCCAGGGTGTGGCCCGCCTGGTGTTGTCAGGTCAGGATGGAGCGCCCCTGGCGCGTTTAAGTGCAACCCTTCAGGGAAGTACGAGTTTGCAGATGGGCGACGAGGAAAGCCAACGGGGCGTGATAGTCAACACCGAACCCGAGGGCTTGCAGACGATCGCCTTATACTCTGAAGGGAAGTCACGGTTGGCGCTGGAAGTGCAAAAGAACGGCGATCCGGCCATCAACCTGAATGATAAAGGCAAACGGCTTATCACTCTCGGACTCACAATTCAGGGTGACCCGCATCTCACTTTCTACGGGGAAAACCAGAAGGCCGCCCTGGAAGTGATCGGCAAGAAGAATGGTGACCGAAGTCTCACCCTGGCCGGCAAAGACGGCATTCCCCGGGTCGTGCTGGGGTTGAAAATGGACCAGAAAGCCGCGCTGGGGTTGTTTGATCGCCAAGGCAAAACCCGGGCGGCCCTGATGGATGAACCGTCCCTGTTGTTATTAAAAAACGGCAAGGTATTACAGACGTTACCCTAAGGCCGGCTCCCATCGCCTGGGGCCATAATTCGCCGGTAGCACAGGCTTTCCAGCCTGTGGTTATATAGGCTAAAACTACACGGCAAATGAAGGCAGCAAGCCCGTGGCCGCCTGCTGCTTATCTTCGTCCCGAAGGGCCATGACCTGGCGAATCCTCCCGGCATCGTAGACCACCACGGTTTGCGCCAGGGCCGCTACGTCCTCCGGGTCGTGGGTGATGAGGATCACCGGCAGATTAAAGCGCTCTTGCACCCGCAAAAGTTCCTGGCGCATCCTGGCTCTCAGTAAGGCATCGAGGGCCGAAAACGGCTCATCCAGGAGCAGCAGGCTGGGACGGCGGATCAGGGCCCGGGCCAGGGCCACCCGCTGGCGCTGCCCTCCTGACAGATCCCGGGGCAGGCTGTCCCGCATGGGAGCCAGCTCAAAAATTTCCAGCACCTCTTCCAGGCGCAGCCGGTCCGGCCGGCGCAGATTCCAGGGCCAGGCCCTCTTGAGGCCGAAAGCCACATTCTTGGCAACCGTCAAATGGGGAAAGAGGGCGTAATCCTGGAACACATACCCGATATCCCGATGGCGAGCCGGAATCGTGAGGTTTCGGGAGGCATCGAAGAGGACCCGTTCCCCTACCACGATCCGTCCCGCGTCCGGGGTGGTCAGGCCCGCGATGGCTTGCAGGGTGAGGCTTTTTCCCGCACCTGAGGGGCCGAACAGGACGACGACGTCTTGGTCAGAGGCGAAGGAGACTTCCAGATTAAAGACCCGCCGTCCCGTACCCAAACGTTTTTTGATGTCCACCAGGATTTTCATGGGCTTTCCACCGGCCCGGTCTAAGGCTTGCCGAACCCGAACTTGTTAAAGATCTCCTGAGCCGGAGGGCTCAGGACGAAGTCCACAAAACTTTGGGCCAGAGCCTGCTTGCCGCTTGCCGCCACGACGGCCACCGGATAGACAATGGGCTGGTGCCCCTTAACCGCTAACATCGTTTTCACCTTCCCCTTGGCTATGGCGGCATCGGTGGCAAAGACAAACCCGGCGTCCACCTCGCCGCGACCGACATAATCCAGCACCTGGCGCACTGATTCCCCGTAAATAAATTTGGGCTTAAACGTCTCCCACAACCCGGCTTGCGTCAATGCCTCCCGGGTGTAGCGTCCCACCGGCACCGTTTCGGGATTGCCCAGGGCCACCCGTTTGATCTCCGGCGCGGCCAGATCCTTAAGGGCCGTCAGAGGCAAAACGGATTTTTCCGGCGCGATCAGGACCAGGGTGTTGCTCACAAAATCTTTCCGGCTGGCCACAACGATCAGCCCCTTATCGACGGCCTGGTTCATGGTCTTTTGATCCGCGGATGCGAATACGTCCACCGGGGCGCCTTGAGCGATTTGCTGGAGCAAAGGGCCGGACGCGGCAAAATTATAGATAATTTTAGTTTCCGGATGCTGTTTCTCGAAAAGCTTCCCTATTTCCGGGAAAGCATTGGTAAGACTGGCCGCAGCGGAAACAATCAATTCCTGGCCGCCGTAAGCCGGCGCCCCCCAGAGGACCACGGCGCCTAACCAGAGCACGAAGAGCAGCTTAATTTTAGTCATGACTAACCCCTTGATATTACAAGTATCTGATTTTCATCGCCTTTCCAGAGACCAACAGGATGGTCAGGCAGACGATGGAGATGATAATTACGAGGATTGTGGCGCCCGCGTCGTTGCCGGCCTGCATGGCCTCATACACGGCAATGGACAGGGTCTGGGTCTTGCCGGGGAGATTGCCGGCGACCATCAAGGTAGCGCCGAACTCGCCCATGGCCCGGGCGAAGGCCAGCATGGTCCCGGCCAGAATGCCCCGCCAGGCCAGGGGCAGGGATACCCGGAAAAAGACCCCGGCCTCGGAGGCGCCCAGCGTGCGCGCGGCATTTTCCAGATTATGATCCACTCCTTCGAACGCGGCCCGGGCCGTCTTGTAGATCAGGGGCAAAGACACCACCGCCGCGGCCAGGGCCGCGCCTTGCCAGGTAAATATCAAGGAAATGCCAAAGGTTGACTTCAGCCAGTGGCCCAGCCAGCCCTGGTTGCCGATGAGGACGATGAGATAATACCCCAGGACCGTGGGCGGCATGACCAGCGGCAGGGTACACAGCGAGTCCAAGCCCTCCCGGCCCCAAAAGCGGCTCCGGGCCACCAGGAAGGCCAGCATCACCCCCACGACAAACGTCGTCAGGGTCGCCACCCCGGCCACCTTTAACGTCAACCATAACGGGGTCAGATCCACGGCAAAATTCACGCTGCCACTCCATAAAGCTTTAACAAAATTTTATCTAGTAAAGGGGCAAGCTTCATGCCACTAAACCGACTAACCAATTTAACTATTTATATTTTCATGCAAATCTGGTTTTTTGGGTTTATTTCAGGTGGTCTTTCCAAGGCTTAATATTTACAGTTTTGTAATTATTGTGATGAGAGTTGGTGTTATACTTTGCATTATTGTAATTATATAATTGCGCCAATCGCCTTGGACCCAGTGAGAGGCGAATTTTTGCTTTAGAAAATTACTTACCGAAGGGGCACTTGGGGAAGGTGCAGACCTTGCATTCCAGGCAAAAGGCCCCATGGCCCAATTTAGCCAGGTCGCGCCGGCTGGGAAAGAGCCCCGCCAGCAACCGGGGCAGGAGGAGGTCAAAGCTGGTAGTTTTGAAGTACAAGGCGCAGGCCGGCACGCCCATGACCTGGACCGCACCGATCCGGGCTAAAAGCGTCATGGCCCCCGGCAGGATAGGCGCGCCGTAACAGAGGTCGGTGGCGCCCGCATCTATCAGGCCCTGGCGCGTCACGTCATCCGGGTCCACGGACAGGCCCGCGGTGGTCACCAACAGGTCGATTCCCGCGTCCAGGAGATCTTGGGCGCCTTTGCGGATGGCTTCCTTATCGTCGGGCACGATGAGGGATTTCACCACTTGACCCTGCAATTTCTCCACCTTGGCGGTGATGATGGGCGCGAACTTGTCTTCTATCAGCCCTAAAAACACCTCGGTCCCGGTGACCATGATCCCCACCCGGGGCTGCCGCAGCGCCAAAATCTGGAACAACGGTCCATCGCTTAACACCGCCAGGGCTTTCAAAAAGTCGATCCGTGGCAGAAACAGGGGTATGGCCCGGGTCGCAGCCAGGGGGCGGCCCTGCGCCATGAGGGTGTAGCCGGCTCGCGACGCGGCCATGACCCCGGGCACCAGGTTGAAATTTTCCAGGCGCGCCTCATCCACCACCAGCAGACCGTCGTGCGCCGCGACCAGTTTGACTTTGCCTTCCCGGGGGGTATCAGTATGGGTCACGCCTGCCCCGGCCATGGCCCGGGCAAAGGCCAGGGCGGCCTCGTCTTCGTGCACCCACTCCGGTCCCGGACCGTCCTCGCTTATCACATAGAGATGCTGCCGGCCCATGTGCTGCAGCCGGCAGAGGTCACCCACGGTAATGACTTCTCCCTGCTTGACGGCCGCGCCTTTGCTCTCGCCGGGGATGATCCGGGTCATGTCGTGCAGGGCACGGCGGCCCACGGCCTTCTCCGCGGGGATGGCCTGTAGGACCGGGGCCGCCATGGCGCTTTCCGCGTCTTCCAGGTAAGGCGCCTCACCCTGGCAGGCCCGGCAGATACCCCCATCTTTGGCCGGATAGGCCTCCCGGCACAAGGGGCAGATGACCATGCCCCCCCGGTGCCGCCGGGTAAGGAAATGCGGGCGAATTTGCATGGTGCGCCAGCTCAGGATCCGGGGCCCGGCTTCCCGAATCTGGGCCATAAGCAGGTCTTTATCCTGCTCGGGCTTGGGTTTGAGTTTGAGATACCAGCTATTGATTTCAGGCCAATCCGCCACTTTGGCGGCATCCATCCAGACCCGCACCCCGGACCCCTCGAACTTATCATAGAGGTTGACGGCAAACCGCCCCAGGTTGACCACTTTGAGCCAACCGTTGCCGATGGTGCACGGGGTAAGGAGTTGCACCGCGTCCGGGAGGCAGGCCCTGGTCTCACTGATGGCATCGAAGAGCACGCCGTCCGGAAGCCGGCGCATGCCCAAGTCCACCATGAAACCGCCGATAATCAGTCCCGGGGCGATATGGCCATGGAAGGACTTGACCAGTTGAAGGTACTCATCATAGGAATAGGAACCGATATTCATAGGATTTTAGTATCGCGCAATTCGAATTAAAATGGGTTACCCCCACCCAACCTTGTGGGTGGGGGCTATGTAAATGACTCCCCGCAATTGGTCGGGAGCTTCAGATTTTCTCGATCTGCACCGCGCAGGCCTTGTATTCGGCCGTCTGGGAGACCGGGTCGAATACCGGATTGGTGAGCCAGTTGGCGCAAGCCTCCCGGAAATGGAAGGCCATCCACACCATGCCTTGCGGCACTTCCTTGGTAACTTTGGCTTTCACCTGGACTTCGCCGCGCCGAGATTTGACTTTGATCCTCTCGTCGTGTTTGATGTCTAATCTGGCCGCGTCCACCGGAGAGATATCCGCGGTTTCTTCCCCCAGGATATCGTTCAGCCCCAGGCAGCGGCCGGTTTGGGTCCGACTGTGGTATTGGTAAAGCCTGCGGCCGGTGCTGAGGACAAAAGGAAATTCCGTATCCGGCACTTCGGCCGGCGGGGTCCAGTCTATCGGGGTGAAGCGGCCCTGGCCGCAGGTAAAACACCCATCTTTGTGCAGAGTGCAGGTGCCCGGATGCTCGCAGTTAGGCACCGGCCATTGCAGGCCGTCCCCCTCGATGCGGTAGTACTTTACCCCTACCAGGGAGGGCGCCAAATGGGAGACTTCGTTATCCCAAAGTTCCTGACCGCTGCTGGAGGCCCACTCGTGGCCCAGACGTTTGGCCAGCTCTTTAAAGATCCACCAGTTGGGCTTGGCCTGGCCCGGAGGTTCGGATACCTTGCGCACCCGGCTGACCCGGCGTTCACTGTTGCTAAAGGTGCCGTCGTCTTCGCTCCAGGCCGCGGCCGGGAAAATGACGTCGGCAAACCGGGTGGTCTCAGTGGGGAAGATATCATGACAGACCATGAATTCCGCCGATTCCAGACAGTGTTCCACGTGACGGATGTCAGGCTCGGTATTGGCCAGGTTTTCCCCGAACACATAGAAGAACTTCACCTTCCCATCCACCAGGCCATCCATCATCTGGGGCATCATCATACCGTTCTTTTCGGGCAGCTTCTTTATACCCCAGGCGGCCTCGAACTTGGCCCGGGCCGCGGGGTCCTCCACCTTCTGGTAGCCTGGGAAGACATTGGGCAGCGCCCCCATATCGCAGGCGCCCTGCACGTTGTTCTGGCCGCGCAGCGGGTTAACCCCGCCGCATTCAAAACCGACATTCCCTAAAACCATCTGCAGGTTGGCACAACTCATGACGTTGTTGACCCCGCAGGTGTGCTCGGTAATCCCCAGGGTATAGATGAGCATCGCCGGTTTGACCGAAGCCAGCCGACGGGCCACCGCTTCCAGCATCTCCACGCTGATGCCGGCGATGGCCGCAGCCCGCTCCGGCGGGTACTCCATGACCTTGGCCTTCAGGGCCTCGAAGCCCGTGCAGCACGATTCAATATACTTTTGGTCCTGGAGGTTCTCCCTGATGATAATGTGCATCAGCCCGTTGAGATAGGCGATATCGGACCCTACCTTGAGGGGCACGTGAATATCGGCGAATTCGGCCAGCTTGGTGCGCCGGGGATCGCTGACGATGAGGCCTGCGCCATTGAGCACCGCATTTTTGAGAAACGTCGCGGCTACCGGATGAGCCTCGGTCATATTCGAGCCAATCACAAAAAACATTTTGGCCTTCGCAAAATCGGCGAAGGAGTTAGTCATCGCTCCAGAACCAAATGAGGTCGCCAGCCCGGCGACAGTAGGAGCGTGTCAGGTACGGGCGCAGTGATCGATGTTGTTCGTCCCGATCACGGCGCGGAATAATTTTTGCATTTGATAGGAATCTTCGTTGATACTCCGGGCGCAACTGACGCCCGCGACCGAGTCCGGGCCGTGCTGGGCGATGGTCTCCTTGAGCTTTCCCGCCACCAGGTCCAGGGCCTCGTCCCAGGAGGCTTCCCGGAACTCGCCGTCGGTTTTGATCAGTGGCATGGTAAGCCGTTCCGGGGAGTAGATGAAGTCATAGCCGAAGCGGCCTTTGACACAGAGCCGTCCCTTATTGGGGGCCGCCCCTTCTACGCCGGTGACCTTGACGATTTTGCCGTTTTTGACATGGAGCAACTGCTGGCAGCCCACCCCACAATAAGGACAGGTGGTGCGGACCTGCCGCGTTTCCCATGATCTGGCCAGACCCAGAGCTTTCAACTCTAAAAGCGCGCCTGTCGGGCAGGACTGCACGCACTCACCGCAAAAGACGCAGTCGGAATCGCTATAGGCGTGGTCCGAACGAGTGACAATCTTATTGTGCGGTCCCCGGTAGCCGATGCTGATGGCCTGATTCACCTGCTTCTCATTGCAGGCCCGCACACAGCGGCCGCACATAATGCATTTGGCAAAATCCCGGCGGATCAGATGCTTATTATCTTCAAGATTATACGGGGTGTCCGGCGGGTTGGCGAAGCTCGGCGTCGGCACCTGATAGCGGTACGCCAGGGCCTGCAACTCACACACGCCATTGGCCTCGCAGACCAGGCAGTTGTGGTTGCCGGAGGCCAGCAACAGTTCGAGCACCATCTTGCGGGCCGCGTCTACCTGATTGGATTCGGTGTGAATCACCATCCCGGGCGCAGCCTGGGTGGCGCAGGCCGGCAACAGGGTCCGGGCTCCCTCCACCTCCACCACGCACATACGGCATGAGCCGGTGGCCGTCGTGTCCTTGAGGTAACAGAGCGTGGGAATGGTATAGATACCTGATCCTCGAGCTACTTCCAAAATGGTCTGCCCGGGTTGGAATTCCGTGGGCTTCCCGTCAATGGTTAAGGCGGGCTTACTCATGTGTCCTTCAACCTCCATCTCAGATTGGACGAAATCTCCAGTGGCCATTTGCTATTCTTTAAAAAGAATACCGCTCAAACTGAATGCTTGGCTTGCCTAATCGACTTTACGCCAAAGCGTTATTCTATATAGAGAATAGCGCTTGGATAAATATATAATGCCAAACTTCGGTTACCACCAAATCTTGACATTACTGATCGATTATCTCAAATAAGGGGTATTTTCTAAAGAGAATAGCGTACTACGGATCCAAAACCAACCTTTTTTCATGCCGCGCCGCATTATTTTTCACCTGGAAATTAGCTGTTCAACCCGGTCCCGAGTCGGCTCACTTTTTTGGTTTCTCTAGAACATCATAGACCCAGCTCAAGGCCGCGGACGTCCGGGGAAAGCCGATAGTGCTGGTCAAGAGGATAATGGCGTGATAGATCTCCTCCGGGGTGGCGCCCGCGTTCAAGGCCCTTCTGACGTGGCTGTGCACCGAACCCTCTGCATGAGCAGTCGCGGCGGCAGCCAGTTGAACCAGGTGGGCGGTCTTGTCGTCCAACGGTCCTTCCTGGCGCACCACCTCACCCAGGTTCTCCAACGCCTGAATAAATTTGCCGTGTTTTGTCCGGATGAGCGAGTACCAGCCGGGGTACTTTTCTTCAGACATGATTTTTCCTCCAGGGGCTCTTAAGCAGGGTTTTTCACAGACTTGGCCTTATGATGTGCACCTTGCCCGCTCATGTCAAGTAACGCCTGTCAGCTTCCGTGATGCCTCTGCATTACCCGGTCATGTCCGGCCGCTCTCTTGTAATTCCCGGATAATATTTTTTCCGGCTGCCGGTCTTTTGCGATTAATTTTTTAAAAATATTAAGATATCCTTAGGTCCATAGCTGTGCGGGGCATGGCCAACAGGATGCCGGCAGAACAGCACCCTGGCCGGGACCGCGGTAAGAGGTGAGTAAATCCAGCCAAACCGGAGGCAATATGCTCAGATGGATCTCAACCGGTGTGCTCCTGGCGGCCCTTATGGGGTGCGGCGGCGATAACGCCGAAAAGTACATGCAAGCGGGATTTGTCGATTTTCAACAGCAAAAGTACGACGAGGCCATCGCCAACTACGAAAAAGCCATCAAACTGCAACCCCGGGCTGCGGCCGCTTATAACATGATGGGCATGGCTTACCGCTTCAAATACAACAAGGTAGGGGTCCCGGAATTCCGGCAAAAAGAAATGGCGGCGTTTGAAAAGGCCGTGGAGATTGATCCGAAGAATTGGGTGGCGCTGATCAATCTGGCCACCGACTATTATGCTGAAGGCCAGAAGGCCAAGGCCGCGACCTTATTCAAAAAGGCCCTGGAATTAAACCCCGACCATCCTGAAAAGCTTGCCATGCAGAAGATGATCGAGCAGGGCGAATCGAAGCCTTGAGAATCTTCATGCTTCTGGCGCTGCTGCCGGCGGTGCTCCTGACCGGCTCCTTAAGTTGGGGCCAGGATTCAAAACCACGGATTCCGGACCTGGCCAGGCGTTTGGGCTGCTTTGCCTGCCATGCCCTAAACGGGGAGGGAGGAAACCTCGCGGCGCCGCTGGACGGGGTCGGGGGTCGTTTATCGCCGCAGCAACTTCAGATAGCTCTCGCCTATCCTCGCCAGCTCCACCCCGGGGCCAAAATGCCGAGCTACGCCTACCTGCCGCCGGCGGAGCAGGAGGCCTTGGTGAACTACATGGAAAGTCTCAAGTAATGCCGTTTTTCGTTTTTGATGAAAAAACTTAATTTATCAATGACTCCCATTTTCCTCCATGAGACTTTCGCTGACCCATGCTTTCCAGCCTGTGCTGGAAGCTCGCCCCGCTTCTTTGACCAAAAACGGTATCATTCGCTGTACCGTCGCACGATAATGATCGCCAAAACCAGGCAGAGTGTGGCATAGCCGCCCAGGACGGCCAGGGAATCCAGGCTCGCCAGATTCCAGGCTGGGTGTCGCAACAGGTGATTGGTGTGTGTCAATGGCAGGGCTTTGATGATATCCCGCAGCAGCCAGGGCATCTCATCCACCGGGAAGAAGGTGCCGCAGAAAAACGCCATGGGCATGATAAAAAAATTGGTAAAGGTGGCAGTGTCTTCATGGGACCTGGATTTCATGCCCACAATCACCCCAAAGGCGGCGAATACCAAGCAATTGAGGAGCAGGGCCAGGATGAACATCAGGTTGAAGTGAAAGCCGCCCGCCAGAAAGAACCCTAGCCCCATGAGGATTACCGAGGCAAACAGACCCCGGACCATGCCCGCCAAAATCTGGCCCACCACGATGTCGGTGGCGGTGACCGGAGATTGGATGTAGACCTGGAAGGTGCGGAAATGGAGGCGCCCCACCGTCATGCTTGTGGCGATCCAGGTATAGGAATTGGTCATGGAGGTCATGGCGACGAGGCCGGGGAGCAGATAGTCCAGATAGGTGCCTCCGGAAATGGCCACGCGTTTTCCCAACCCCAACCCGAAGGCCAGGAGATAGAGCATGGGGGAAACCAGGGCGGAGACCACATAGCCCAGGCGCAGCAACCGGCGCCGGAAGAGGAGAAGTTCACGGTAGAAAATGGGAAACCAGTTCAATCGGTAAGCCGCTCCCCAGTGAGTTGGATAAACACGTCCTCCAGATTGGTCTGGCGAATAATGACCCCGGCGGGCTCCGTTTGCGCCCGGGCATAGGCCTCATCTTTATCCCGGACCAGCAGGTATTGCCGCCGCCCGGTGTTGAGGGTCTCAACCACATAGCCCCCTACTTTGGCCACCAGGGCCCGGGGGGTGTCCAAGGCGATGAGCCGGCCCCGGTTTAAGACGCCCACCCGGTCGCACAGCATCTCCGCTTCTTCGATATAGTGGGTGGTCAGGATAATGGTGATGCCCCCCAGCTTCAGTTCCTGGATGAGGCTCCACAGCTGGCGCCGCACCTGGGGGTCAAGGCCCACGGTCGGTTCATCGAGAAACAGCACCCGGGGCCGGGATACCAGAGCCCGGAGGATGAGGAGCCGCCGCTGCATTCCCCCGGAGAAGTCCCGGACCAGGCTATCGGCCCGATCCTGCAAATCCCCGAACTCCAGGAGTTCCCGAATCCGCACGCTCAGATCCGCTGTGCGGTGCAACTTCCCATAAATCCACAGGTTTTCAAAAGCAGTCAGTTCCCTATCCAGGTTGATTTCCTGGGGGCAGACCCCGATGAGCTTTTTCACCTCCAAAGGCTGACGCACCACATCAAAGCCCTGGATGCGGGCCGAACCCCAACTGGGGCGGGCCAGGGTGGTCAAGATCTTAATCGTGGTGGTTTTGCCGGCTCCGTTGGGTCCCAGCAGGCCGAAGATCTCCCCTGCCGGGATCTGCAAAGATAAGCCGTCCAGGGCCACCAGGTCCTGATACTGCTTGCCCAGATTATCCGTAACAATCATGTCGTCCATGGCCTAGAGGGGAACCGGATGAGCGGCTTCAGGCGCGTTCAGCCCGTGCCGGCAGTCAGTCGCAACCGGTTTTTTCTATTATAACCTGATTTGAGCAATGCAGAAGGGTCGAATCACTGCGGGATGGCAGGCCCAAAAGCCCGCCCCATCGGAAAAGAAAAAACCCCGATGGCCGAGTGCTATCCCGGCCACCGGGGTAAAAGGATCGTCAAGCTGCAAGGACTTTAGGAATTCATGACCTTGCCTTCCTCGATGTCGTATCCCAGGACTTTCAGGATGGCTTCCTGCTGGGGATTGACCTCTTCCAGGACCCGTTTCAGTTTGTTTTCGGTGTCCTTAAAGTAGATGGCCGTCCGCAAGGTCCGCAACTCCTCCATGGCCTCAATGGGGGTCAGGTCGATATCGGCTCCGGCCAGCCGCTGACAGAGCAGAGTGACATAGGTGAGAGCCGCCACACAGACAAAGAGGTGAATCCGGATTTTCGAATCGGTCCAGTGGTAAAGGGGCAGCAGCGCCTTTTGGAAGAGGCTGCGGTTATCCTTGGCGTTGCCGATGGAGCGGTTGTTGGCCTTGCCGTTGCCATTGCTAAAGTCCGCTCCCAAGACGGCCCGAGTTACGCAGGCCTCGTAAATCTCTTCCACTTTCCAATCTTCACGGTCGGTAACGAGGATATTCTTTCCGAAGTGGCGCACGACCCCGGCCATTTGACTATGATCAAGCTGGAACTCCATGCGGAATTGGCCTTTATCCTGCACGAAATTTACCTGGAAGAGGGTTGGACTGATTTTGAGCTTTTGGCAAAGGTCTGCCAGGTAAGTCTTGGCGGCGTCGGCCGCCTTGCCCTCGCCCACCTCTTGGGCATTCCGCTGCTGGAACGCCGCCATTTCTTTGCGGACCCGCTGCACCTTCTTGCCCAACTCCTGGTAGCTCTTATGAAAGGTCCGGGGGTCAAAGGTGATGATTACCCGGCGTTGGCGCTCCCAAAAAGTCGCCTGAGTTTCATAATACAGGATCTTCTCATCTTCCGGGCTCACCGGCGAATACTTGGCCTCGTGCTTGCCCGGCAGGGGGCGAAAATCCTTTAACGAGACTTCGGTTAACGCGCCGGCAAAGTCGGGGGCGCAGGAGGCAATGAAATGCATGCCCCCTTTGTCATCGATTTGGGCAATAAGGGGGGCCACCGCCATGTCCTGATTCAACAGGATGGTTACATCTTTTGCCGCCACGCCCAAGGCAGCGACCCTGATCAGCAGGTGTTCCATATGGCTATAGAACCCGCTGACGGGCAAGCCTCCGGAAAAACTTTGATAATAGAGCGGCACCCCTGCATTCGCCTCGCTCACCAGAGCCAATCCCAACTGCTGCTCGGGAAAATGTTCCGCCAGGAATTCCTGATCCGCCTCGGGCATGGCCGGGAACGCGGCCGGCTTGGGAGCCGAGGCGATATTGGCGGCCTCGATAATGAGCCGGTGTTCCTGCTCTGGCAGAAGCGAATAGACCTTTTTGAAAAAGGCCGTCTTAATTTTGTCCAGGTCCGAATCGCTGATCCGGTCCCAGTGATTCCAGAAATTTTGGGAGTTCAAGGATTCCAGCCGCAAGGGACGGATCCTCTGGATGTCAGTGGTTTCATACCAGCTCGCCAGTTGCCGCTTACTGGTGGGGGCGATGGCTCGGTTCAAGGTGGCGTAGTAGACCAACTCACCCAAAGATGGTCCTCTGACCCGCTTTTTGGGAGGCAGAATCTCGTTAATCATGCCGGCCAGGTCCACGTCCCGATCCAGTTCGTTGAGGGCGAATACCGAGCCGAATTCCTTAGGAGAGAAACCGCCCTTGCCCATGGCTGCCTGGACTTTGTCGGCAGTGCCCAGATACACTTGATTGATAGTGGTGGGTTTTCCATAAACCCGCTGGGTCTCCCGAATATAGAAATATTCGTGGCCCTTTTTGACCTTCTTATAAAGATGTGCCATTATTTACCCACCTTTTTAAATTTTACCGATAGTTTTAAACTAATGATGGTCTTAATGTACCGACAATCTAGCAAGAAAAAAATGAGTCAAAGTACTCTTTCTTATAGAGCAAAGTACTCTTTCTTTGATATTTTTCCGGTTTATATTTTATCTCAATTATTTTCTAGGGGGGCGACGCAGGTTCAGAGGGAGGTAGTAGCCGCATATCCCTTATGGATGGCGTATTTCACCAAATCAGTATTCTTCTTGAAGTTTAATTTTTTCATAATTTTTGCACGATGATTTTGGATAGTGCGAAAGCTGAGGAACATAATTTCTGCCATTTCTTTGCTCGACTTGCCTTCGGCGATCAGTTTGATGATCTCGATCTCCCGCCGGGTCAGGGGTTCAGCGGGTTCGGCTTCCTCTTGGCGTTGGCTCTGGACATAGAGGTTTGCCAGGTCACTGGCCAAGAGCGGCGAGACGTAAAGCATCCCCTGCCTGATCTTCTCGATGGCATTGAGGAGCTCTTTGGGGGCATCTTCTTTCAGCAGGTAGCCGTCAACGCCCGCGGCCATGGCGTTATGCAGGTATTCTTTCTTTTTGTGCATGGTGAGAATCAGCACTTTAACGTTTGGGTACTCCTGCTTAATCTCCCGGGCAACCTCTATCCCCGGCAAAGAGGGCATGGTTATATCCAGGATCACCATATCCACCGGCAATTTCTTTAAAAGCCGCAACAGGTCAGGCCCATCCCCCACTTCGCCCACAACCTCAAACCCCGGAAAGGCCTCAATAATTTTTTTGATTCCCTCCCGCACCAGAACATGATCTTCAGCCAAAATAATCTTATACATAATCATTTCCCGGCCTTATTCGGTGGAATGGAAAATGTTATGGTGGTGCCATGCCCCCTCCGGCTGGCAATCTGGAGTGAGCCTTGAGCCATGAGGGCTCTTTCATGCATCGCGGTCAAACCTAAATTTTTTTTGGTAACCTTGCCGGACATAGTCTGCTTAAGATTAAACCCTTGGCCGTTATCCTGAATCCTAAAGAAGACTCTCTCATTTTCCTTTTTGACGGTTACGGCTATAAGATTGGCGTTGGCGTGTTTGACGATATTGGTCAAGGATTCTTGAAAAATCCGATAAACGTTGATTTGGGTTTCAGGGGAAAAAAGATGATCGACCTCATCAATCACCACCGAACATTTCATATTGTTATTGCGGCAGATCTCATCCACCAGGTAGCCCAGCGACGAGGACAGGCCCAAATCCTCCAGGCATGAAGGACAGAGATCCCAGGACAGGCGGCGCACATTTTCGATGACCGTGTCGATGTACGCCAGCATCTGCTCACAATTTCCCTTCAGAGGCAACTGGTCCGGCAACAGCATTTCTTCAATGCCCACCAAATGGATTTTCAAAACCGTCAAGGCCTGACCCAATTCGTCGTGCAATTCCCGGGCGACCCGCCGGCGCTCCTGTTCCTGAATGCTCAGGAGTTGGACCGTGAGCAGGCGCAGTTCCCGCTCCGATTCCTTCAAGGCCCTTTCCGCTCGCCGCCTTTCGGCCTGGGCCCGCAGGGCGCTAACGCCATAAGCCAAGTCGTTGGCCAAACCAAGCAGCAGGGTGATCTCCTCCTCGTCAAAGGCGTTGGCTTCCCTGGCGTAGATCGTCAAGGCCCCAAATGTTTTAGCACCCTTGAGCGGCAGCCCCAGTATAGAGGCATAACCCCGTCGGCGAGCTTCCTCCCGCCACGGGGCAAAATCAGGGTCATTCTGGGTATCGTGGCAAATGACCGGGGTTCCTTCCCGGATGGCCTTTCCAGTGGGACCGCGGCCCTGCTCCTTATCGGCCCAGGTCAGGCGCAAACTTTCCACATACCCGGCAACAAAGCCTTGTTGGGCCATGGGACGTATCGATTTATTGGCATCCCGCTCGGCATAACCCACCCAGGCCATGCAATAACCGCCCACTTCCACGATGATGCGGCACACCTCGTTTAATAACTCCGCCTCTTTCGTGGCGCGAATCAAGGCCTGATGGCATTCGGTGATGGCCTTAAGAGCGCGGCTGACTTTGTGTAGCGCCTCTTCCATCCGCTTCGGTGTCCCACTGCCTTCAGGGATGCTCATGCCGCCGCTCATGGTGGGTGCTATCGGAGATGGTTGGCCCGGTGGCCCTATCCCAGCATTTTCTGGCACTGCCCTTATTCCTAAGAGACTATTACTGTAAACTATTGTAAATTATTTTATTGTATACATAATTGATCAAGTTTACTGATAAATCAAGAAGATTTTTAAGGAGCCGCCGCAAGCAATTCCCGAGCCACAAGGTTCAGCAGGCCCCACACCGCATCCAGAAACCAAAACCGATCCAGGTGGGCCGGCAGGGTAAACGATACCTGGGCGGGAAACTCATCGTCAGCCTGCCATAAAATTACTTCCACCACCAAACCGGCAAAGACCTGCAGGGCTATAGTAGCATCGCCTGCCGGCCCGGTTTCGCCCTGCAATTTTTTCCCCGCCGCCACAAACCCCGCCACATCCCGGCCGAAACGTTCTTCCAGGGGACCGCTGGGGATGCCGTGGTGACCCCGAAAAAAGGTGGCCCCGCCGGGTAATTCTAGCGGGCTGATGCACGGCCCCAGGAGCGCAGGATCGATCTTCAACAGATACAAGAGCGCCGCAAGGCACAGCCGGAAGCCGCATTCCGCCTGGGGTGCGCCGAGGGCCTCAACATGGCGCCGGATCGGGTCCAACACCAGGGTCCGGTCCAAAAACCTGAGATGATATGCCCCCTCCTCATACCGTGCGCCGGTCCGGCGGGTAATTTCCTGAGGGTCGCGCTCACTCAGATCATGCCAGATCTCCTGACTCACATCGCTGCACGTTTCATACACCATGGCCGTGATCTCCGGGATTGACGCCCAAAAGAGAAAAAATTATAACGTAACAATTTATTCTGGGAGTTGTGGCGCCGGTTCGGAAGCAGTTTTATAGCGCTTGCCAAAAGCACTTTCCTTATTATTCCCCTCTCCTCTTGCGGAAGGTGGACTTTGCAGGCCGTTTTTGCATCTTCAAACGTTTCAGGAAAAAACCGAATGAGTCAGGGTAGTATGTATCGTATTATTCTTCTTTATATCAATTTCTTTATAAATACCTTAACTATAGGATAATATGCAAAATTTTTTCTATCCGCGTAGCGTGGCCGTGGTGGGAGTCTCCGAAACCCCGGCCAACCTGGCCCAGGGGATTGTCGCCAATCTGTTGCACTTCAGGTATCAGGGCAAGATCTTCCTGGTGGGACGCCGGCCCGGCGTAACCTTCGGCCTGCCCATCTTCCCTCGCTTAGCCGATCTGCCCGAGAAAGTTGACCTGGTGGCGATCCTGGCGCCGGCCCGGGCCGTGCCCTCCCTGGTGAGAGAATGCGGCGAACTGGGGATTTCCCGGGTTGTGGTGGAATCCGCCGGTTTCTCGGAATTAAACGACACCGGCCGCGCCCTTGAAGATGAGGTGCGCGCCGCTCTCGACCAGTATGGCATCCGCCTGGTAGGTCCCAATGGCCTGGGTCTGGTCAATCTGGAACTCGGCCTGGCCCTCCCCTTTGCCCAGATAGGCGAGCGCATTCACCAGGGGTCCATCTCCATCATTGCTCAAAGCGGTGGGGTGGCCACCCATGTCTTGGCCTGGATGACCAAAGAAGGTCTGGGCTTAAATAAGTTTTTGAGCCTGGGCAATAAACTGGATGTGGCCGAAAACGAGGTCCTGGAATACCTCCTCCAAGACCCCGGCACCGCCGCCATTTATGTGTACCTGGAAGGCATGCAGGACGGTCGCGGGTTTTTAGCCGCGGCCGCCAAAGCCACCAAGCCCGTCTACCTGCATATGGCCAATGTGGGGCCGGAGACGGCCACCATCGCCCATTCCCATACCGCCTCCTTGACCACCGATGAGCGGGTCTTGGACGCCGCCTGCCGGCAGAGCCGCATCATCCGGGTCAAGACCCAGGGGGAGTTTTTAAACGCCGCCCGGCTGGTGGGCCAGCCGCCGGTAACCGGCAATCGCCTGGTGGTCTTCTCCCGCAGCGGCGGCGAGGCCGTGGTCACCGCCTACGCCTGCCAAAGGTTCGGCTTCACCCTGCCACCCTTGTCCGACCAATTGGCTGCCTCCATTAAGGAGCGTTCCCGGGCCGGGGTCATCCACCCCACCAATCCCATCGACCTGGGGGATATCTTTGATTTCACCGTGTACACCGATATCATGGCCGCGGTGTGTGCCGACCCCCAGATAGACGCCGTGCTGTTCCATTACGGCCCTGTGGCGGACTTTGAGCTGGAAGCCGCGAGAGAGATGGCCCGGCGCATGCTGAAGTTGGCTCGAAAATCCCAAAAACCCCTGGCCGTCACCGTGCTCTGCACTCCTGACGAAGAAGCCTATATCCGGGACACCCTGGGCGTTCCGGTCTTTCATTTCCCCGAGGACGCGGTCCAGGCCCTGGCTTTCAGCCGTGACCTGGCCACCCGGAGAGATGTCTGGAACCCGGAAACATCCCCGCCCTTACCCCAGACCAGCGCCCTGGCCGGGCTGCTGGCGGACTTTGGCTCCGGAGGTTTTGTCTCCCTGGATCAAGCCCTGGCCCTCACAGAGGCCCTGAAAATCCCGGTGGCCCCCTGGGAAGCAGCCGCCACTGCCACTGAAGCCACCGCCGCGGCCGGCCGCCTGGGCTTTCCGGTAGTGCTCAAGCTCTCGGCCTTGAGCCTGATTCACAAAACCGAGGCCGGCGGCATCATCCTGGATCTTCATGATGCCGCGGCGGTTGCGCACGCCTTTGCCCATATGTCCGGGATCGCCCAAACCAGCCTGCCTCCCCGGGAGGCCTGGCGGGCGGTGGTCATGTCCCAGGTGGCGAAAGGCCGGGAAGTGCTCCTGGGCGCCCGGCGGGATGACTCCTTCGGTCCGGTGGTGGCCTTCGGCGCCGGGGGGGTGGATACCGAAATTTTGGACGACGTCGCACTCCGGGTCGCCCCCTTAAGCCCGGCTCAGGCCCTGGATCTCATTGCCGAAACCCGTATCGGCCGCATCCTGGCCGGGACTCGGGGGAGGCCTCCAGCCGACCTGGAAAGCTTAAGCCGGGCGCTGGCGGCCCTGTCCCAACTGATGCTGCAGTTCCCCCAGATTAGGGAGGTCGATCTCAACCCGGTGCTGGTCTTCCCGGGCAAACCCGGGTTAGTGGCACTGGACGCCCGCATGCGGGTGGGGATGTAACATGTACACAGGCCCCGACAATGGCGGTCTATGCCGCCGGGTTGCTTAACTTTTGAAAAATGACACAATATAATCCAAGTTACTCTCTTGCCGGATCGGCCTGGCGGAATTTTCGCCTTTGGTAGCACAGGTTTTCCAGCCTGTGCTGGTGGGCGGTGTCCAACCCACTTTGCTAAAGGTTTTTTCTGACCACCGGCAACTTTTCCAAACAGGTGATCGTATCGTGATTGTGAGCTTCTTTGTCGGCCTCATTGCAGGCCTCTTTGGTGGATTGGTTGGCCTTGGCGGGGGAGTAGTCATGATCCCCTTGATGATCTGGTTTTTTCGATTCAATCAGCACCAGGCCCACGGCACCAGCCTCATGGCCCTGGTGTTCACCGGGATTTCCGGGGCTATCACTTATTATATGAAGGGGTCGGTGGACGTCATGGCCGCAATTCTGCTGGCGACCACCGCGATCTTTACCGCTCGCTTCGGCGCGCTCTATGCCAATGCCCTGCCGGAGTGGAAACTGAAACGAGCCTTCGGTGTTTTCATAATCTGCGTCTCCCTGTTGCTGCTCGGCAAACCCTATCTCTCCCACCTATCCTTTCTCTCCCACCCGGCCACCGGCTGGGGCAAGGTCCTGGCCCTGTTAGGCAGCGGGGCGGTGGCAGGATTTCTCTCAGGCATGATGGGCGTAGGCGGCGGTTCTATCATGGTGCCGGCCCTGGTGCTGCTGGTGGGCTTGAACCAGTATTCGGCTCAGGGCAGTTCGCTTTTGGCCATGGTCCCGGCCGGCGCTGTGGGCGCGTTTACCCATTGGCGCCTGGGCAATGTGGTGACCGGGGTTTTAATCGGCCTTATCCCCGGCATTTTAGTGGGGACTTTTTGTGGGGGGACCCTGGCGCACCTCATGACTGAAGCCAATTTGAGGCTGATTTTTGCCGCGGTGCTCATCTGGCTGGGAATCCGGGATATCAAGAAGGCCTTGCAAATCAAGGCCTTGCTGGAAACGGTGCCGGTCCGGGTCCGCGTTTGAAAACTTGACGGGGGAGGGACGGTTGCATACCAAACTTAAAGAGATCACCCCCAGTGACCTGGCGGACCTCATCCGCCGCCACCCCCGGGTAGTGGCCTTAACCGGCGCTGGTATTTCGGTTGCATCCGGCATCCCGGACTTCCGCAGCCCCGGCGGCCTCTGGGAGCGCTTTGACCCCCTGGAGTACGCCCATGTCCAGGCCTTCCGCAAGAACCCCGCCAAGGTCTGGCAGCTTTTGCTCGAAATGGACGAGACCATCACCCGAGCGCGGCCCAATCCAGCCCACTATGCCCTGGCGGCACTGGAAGCCAAAGGCTATCTTGCCGGCATCATCACCCAGAACGTGGACAATCTGCACCAGGCTGCGGGCTCTCACCGAGTCGTGGAGTACCACGGCAACGCCTTGCGCTTCGTCTGCGATAAGTGCCGCGGCCACCACCCCCGGGAGAGCCTGGATTTTTCGAACCCTCCCCTCTACTGCCTCTGCGGCGGCCTGATCCGGCCCGACGTGGTCTTCTTCGGAGAGGCGATTCCCCCCGCGGCCCAGACCGAGGCCGAGGACCTGGCTCAGCACTGCGACCTGCTCCTGGTCATCGGCACCTCGGGAGAGGTGGCCCCGGCCAGTTACATCCCCGCCATCGCCAGGCAGTGGAACGCCATTATCGTGGAGAACAACCTGGAACCCACCCGCCTGACCCACACCCTGGCCCACCACTTCCTGCCCGGCTCCGCAGGAAAAATGCTGCCCCTGGTTCTCAAGGACCTTTAATACCACATTAAGAGCCGTCGGGCGGGAAAGGGAAGCGCATCCCGTCTTTGCTCCTCGTTACTCCTGTTACGAAAAGTTCAAGGTTCAAGGTTCAAAGTAGAGTGGCGGGCGGGGACGCCCGCCCTACCGGGGTTTCATGGTTTTGAGAGAGCCAAAGGCTCATGAGCGACTGCTCTGAAAATGAATCTCGTAGGGCGCGTCTTACGCGCCAAAAACGGTGCGTGAGACGCACCCTACTTTAATTTTCATGGTTTTGAGTGTTCCCTTGGAACATGAATGGCTCGTTCCCAAGTTGTACTTGGGAACGCAATTGCCCGATAAAAAATCTTTTCAGGTTAGCGAGCCCAGCCCCGACTGGCAGTGATTATTCTGAATGTGCGCCTCAAATTCTGGCCGGAGATTTTTTTTAAGCGGCATGTTTGCGCCCTACGGTTGAGGTAGCTGGTTGGTCGTTTGCTGAGTGCTTGTTTAAAGAGCAGTCTTTGGTTCGATCAAGACGCCACGACTATCTACAGGAATCACCTCAAGAGGATAGAAACCCATATGGACGAGGCCCTTTTAGTCATACTGCCATTGACAATGAGGCCGAGGAAGATCTTATCTTCTGGAAATGCAGCACGCAATTATATAAATAATTGTCTATTTCGCCAAAATCCCGGCCTACTTTCTTGACCATCGTGATATTTAGTAGTATAAGTTTTATAATATTATTCATTAAAATAAATTTAACTATGAGAAAGGAGCGACATGCTATGGAAGAGAATGTGAGCGAAAGGTCTATGTTCCCTGAGATGCTTCCACCTCAACCGCAACCTTGGTTTGAACTGGCACTGAGGTACCTGGATCGCGACCAGCAGAGAACAATCGTGGCGCGGATATTGGATATGCATATTATGCAGCAGGAGCAGTTGCTCGAAGTGGCCAAAATGGCGAGAGATATGCTGAAGAAGGGACCCAAAACCCGGTAATGCCGGAGTGAGAGTGAAACACGGCTCGAAGTGGAGGGATACTTCAATTTCTGAGAATCCTCATAGCAATGAATAATCCTCTGTCAAGCCGGTTAACTCAGGAGAATTGATGGCTCTTCCGGCGACCTGTTGCGATATTCTCATTGTTGGTCATGAAGATGAGGAGAACCTGAGCATCCGCTCGGTTGCAGCATTCCTCATGAACGAAGGAATAAGGGTCGGGATCGAGCCCTATAAGAGCTCAAGGAAAGAGGCGATCCTTGAACGCATCATAAGGGATAACCCCGCGATAATCGGCTTTTCCATATCATTTCAAGCAAGTATCCCTGATTTTGCCGAATTGACCGATTATCTCCGCAGAAATGAAATGCGCCGGCACTTTACGGCCGGCGGACATATACCTACCATAGCCCCTGAGACGGTATTCGAAATGATACCTGGGCTGGATACCGTTGTACGACATGAAGGCGAACACACCCTCCTGGAGCTTTATAAGAATGTGGATAAGCCCGATCTTTGGCCGGGTATCAGGGGGCTGGTAGTGCGGAGGAACGGAGTGATTGAGGCTGCGCCTCCGAGGCCCTTGATTGAAGACCTTGACGCCCTGCCTTTTCCCATAAGATCAGACTCATTTGAAACCTTCCGAGGGCTCGGCATTTGTCAGATGCTCGCAAGCAGGGGATGTCCTTACAAGTGCAGCTTCTGCAGCATACATCAGTTCTATAGTGACGCGATCGGGCCCAAGCGTCGTCTGCGTTCTCCTGCAAATATTGTCCATGAGATGGAGCAACTCTTTCAGAAGGGTGTGCGCATATTCAGCTTTATTGATGATGGCTTGATCACCAGGAACAGGTCGGAGCGCAGGTGGGCGGAAGAACTCGCTCAGGCGCTTGAAAGGAGCGGCCTCGCTGATGAGATCATCTGGAGCATGTTTTGCCGTGTGGATGAAGTGGACGCGGATATTCTTGGCAGGCTCAAGGATTGCGGGCTGGGATTTATCGGTATAGGTATCGAGTCAGGGAATGAGCAGGGGTTAAAAACCCTTAACAAGCATTACGCCGTAGAGGATATCTTCCGCTCCATGGATATCGTTCAGCGCCTTGGGTTATGCTTTGAATACGGCTTTATGATGTTCGATCCCGATAGTACCTTCCAGTCAGTAAAGGCCAATTTAGATTTCCTGAAAAGGCTTTGCGAAAGTGGCAGCGCACCCGTTCGCTTGACAAAAATGGTCCCTCTTATGGCTACGCCCATCGCCCGTCGTCTCCATGAGGAGGGAAGGCTTGCCGGAACCATAGCCTCGCCTAACTTCACCTATGAAGACAAGAGGCTCGATCTGCTGGATCTTTTTTTCGCCAGGGCTTTCGGTTCTGTATTCGGCAAGAATGGGGTGGTTGATAGGTTACGAAGCGCCATGAAAGATGCTGTAGTCATCGATAAATTTTTCCCAGGCCGTTATGATGCCAAGGCTTATGGAGAATCTATAACGGGTTTGACAAGGGCATTTAATGATTCGGCTTTTGAGACCCTTTATAAGGCAGCTCGGTTCATGGAGGATAGGAGCGAAGAAGATATTCTCTATTACTGGTATTTGCTCGATATGCTTTGCCGGCAGGAGTTGGAGACTCAATCCGAAATTGCGCAGGCCCTGGAGCAATCGTCCCCTGCCGAAATTCAGGCCTGACGGTCCCCGAGGTTATTTTCAAACTCAACTCATAGGGAGAATATCTAGTCGTTTCACAGGGATGATCTGGATTGAAGATCACTCTATTGATGAACTCCCTAATCGACTTCTGTCGCTGATGGTTAGGTTTGCTCAAAATCTAAGGCTAAAGAAGTTGTAAAGAGGCCGCCGTCCCCCAACAAAGAAAAGCCGGGAAGGATGATCTGCCCTTCCCGGCTCTGTAATCCGACCGCTTTCGGTCGAGGGCCTCGTTAAGCCCGGTTACCTGCTAAGGTTGGTTCAGCCGCGCTTACTTCGCCGCGGGGGTGGTTTCCATGTGGCCGCCAGCTTTCTTCTCGGCTCCGCCTTTTTTGGTCGCCTTCTTGGTCTCTGGCTTGGCCGGATTGGCCTTTTCCTTGTCTCCCGGTTTCACCACTTCTTTGGTCTTGTCTCCGGTCTTGACTGCTTCTTTGGCCGCGGGCTCGCCGGGCTTGGTGGCTTCCTGGGGAGTTACCTGGGTCTGGGCCTGAGTGCTCTTGACCTCGGGTTTCTCCGGGGTTTTAGCAATCTGGGCCTGGGCCGCGGCCGCGAGCCCCAGGGCAAAAGTCATGGCAGTCAGCGTGCTGATAATCTTTTTCATTCGGTTTTTCTCCTACCGGTTTAATGGGACCGCCTGTTGCGATCTACATTCTATGAATGCATAAAGCTTGCCAGAAATTGAACCGACCACCTTATTATCAACCATTTGATTTTAATAGATTAATAGCAGATCGAGCCAGCTAACCGCTGGAGTCTCTGCAGCCCCCCTCTCCTTTAAATCTAAAAATGAGAGAAAGTGCAGTTCGCCTGCCATTTCTGTATCAAATTGACAAAATTGCCTGGAGCCTTCCGGCCAAGACCAAGCCGGCACGAAGTGCCAAGACCTACCTCCCTTGCCGGTCAGGCTTTCGGACAGGAAAAGAATTGAATCTTAAGACGGCTTGGTTACTACATCTTGTAGCAATTTCCCGAAGGTATGGTGGGGAGAGTGCAGGGGGTGAAAAAGTTCAAGGGCTGAGGATTTCCCCTAAGCCCTTGAATAATTCTTTGGTGGGCGATGGGCGACTCGAACGCCCGGCCTTTGGTTCCGGAGACCAACGCTCTATCCACCTGAGCTAATCGCCCTCTCAAAAAATCATATCAAATTCGGGGTCTCTGTCAAGGTAGATCGGAAGCTCAGGGTGGCTCATGATCTTGTCAGGGCGGGATAAATCAGAACCCGTACTGAAAACAATTTTTTAATGCTGAATTACTTCCAGACGAAGCAAATGGCGGCCGTTGATCATAACAGCTACGGATTAAATTGTTCAGGGGGGTTCTTGGGCCGCGTCAATTCCATAATTTTACTGTCACAAAGGGGCCCTGGTTTACCGGCGGGGTCTCGCCCTGGGCCACCCACAGGAGGCGCTCCCCGGGATTAAAGATGGCCGAGACCGCGGTGCCGGCATTGGCAACTTGGGTATCGGCGAGAATGCTTTGGATATCTTGCTCCCCCACCTGCCGATCCCGGGCCAGGTGCTGGAGGCGCTCATTGCGGGCCTGGCTGTAGGCTTCGGAGAAATGATAGGCGGAGAGGGTGGAATGGGGAGGAGGCGGAGGAAAGCGCCCTTTCAGTACCTGCATGGCCGGGCTTTGAAAATGATTGGTGGTGGTGAGGACCCCATGGTGGGGACGGCGCACCACGCCATGCCGGGCCGAGAGCTCTAGCACCACGGCTTCTTTGGGACCGCAGAGCAATAGATTGTTGCCGATGGTGCCGGGTGATTTCAGGACACGCGCGGCCACCGCACTCACGGTATCTCCGTCTTCCAGGGCCTGCCGGTAGCGCAGCGCCGCCGGAATCCCTTTAAGGGAACGCTCCCGGCTCATGGCAGAGAGTTGGGCCAGGGCCACACCGGCATAATTCATGCCGGTGCAGATCCCCACATATCCCGGCCAGGCTAACGAGACCAGACGTTGCCCCTGATGCGGTTCCAGGAGAAATAGGGTCTTGAGTTGAGCCAAGGGTTCGATGAAGAGCGGGTAATCCAGGTTGCGCCCCATGAGATAAGCCCGATCGGCGGTGCGGCGCTCTCCTACCGCCAAGGCCGAGCACCGGGGGCTGTTGTTAGCCAGATCATCCACCACATTGATGAGCAGCAGGCTGCCCAGCCCCAAATCGGCTCCGGCCGCGACCCCGGCCAACTCCTCTCGCAGGTGTGGCGGGATGTGGGGTAAAAACCCCCGGGCCAGCCAGGTAAGGAGGCCGAACAAAGGTAGGGCTCCGGCATACAGACTGATCCGGGCCAGGTAGGTCAAGAGGACCCGCCGCAGCACGCGGATGTCGTCGCCCAGGATTTGCCCGTGGCGACGGCCCCGCTCCGTGGGGGACCCCCAGAGCTCCAGCGTACGCAGCATATACCCTTCCTTAATCAGCCCCTTGAGATCCACAGCCCGCTGGCTTGTGCCCACGATGGTTTTTCACGGCATCATTTGGCAAGCGACCCAAGCCTTTTCAAGTCCATCTGTTGCGCCGCGGTTTTTAATACCTCGAGATTATCGATGCCCTCACCATCGAGTTTTACCCAGAACCGGTCGGCCACACTGATGTTCAACTCACCCTGCTTGTCCCGCTGGCGGTAGGATTCCAGGGCTCTGAACCCCTGTACCTCGGTGGTGCGCACGGTCACTTCGGTACTTTCTATTTCCGGTTGTTGCCCCGTTAAAAAGGGGATGGGCTTCCCCAGGAAATCCATAATGATAATCTCGAGGGTCATGTCGCCAGCCCGGAAGGAGACCCTGGCTTCGCTCACCATCCCCTTGCCCTGCTTCAGGGTAGTACCGCAGGGCTTGCCTATCATAGCCCAGCCGGGGATTTTAATATCCATAAATGACAGCAGTTCCTGAAAATTGACCACCTCCGCCCGGGCTGGCAAGGCCAGGGTGCAGAGTATCACTAATAAGCCCAACAAGGTCATCGGCCGGCTTATTTTCATGGGATGGCCAGGCATAGTTTTCCCCTGTGACAAACCTCTAAAATTTCTCCATGAGAAAACCCCGGGGAGTTATAGGCTTTCCCGGGAGTATTTCAACCAAAACGCGGTGGTCAGTCCCCAAATGATTCCAAAAAAAGTAATCAGGACCGGCGCCGTATAACCCAGTTCCAGCCCAAGCAGGCCTCGCCCCATTTTCGGGAAGATAACCAGCAACTGCACCAGCGTCTGCCCCAAGCTGTAGAGTGCCCCCCTGGTATAGTAAGACATCTTAAGGGGCAAGAAAAACAAGAACGCCCAGATGCCACCCCACACCATGTGCTGATAAATCCACATGGGGGTCAGGGGCATGGCCATCTTGAATCCAAGCAGGGCGTTGAGGCCGGCGGCACCGAAGCCCCAGGCCACGATGGCCTTAACCAAGCCGCCGAAAGCGCCGGCGGCAAAAATCAGGCTGAGGTTGCGATAAAAGTTGTTCATATGCGTTCCTTTGCAATGAGGGTCAAGGTGGTTGACCGGATTGGCAGGCAAATTTCAGGATTATCTGATTGACGTAATTTTAAAATATTTTTCTCCAGGCCCCAAAAAGTTTTCATGGCGGAGGCGAGAATTTCTCTGGAGGAATCGTGGTTGAGTTAGTGGTTTGGGGACCGGGCTAAACTTATTTTCGGCGCACCAGGTTCAACCACCATGCCGCGGCAACTCCCCAGACGGCGTTATAGAACAACACGAACACAGGCGTGAGCGCGCCAAGTTCCAGGCCCAAAGCGCCTTTGTGGGCTTGGAGGGGAAATACCAGGAAAAGTTGCACCAGACTGGGACCCAGGCTGAAGAGCAAGCCCCTAATCGGAAATGACACCCGGCCCATCGGCACCAGGAACAACAAACCCCAGAGCCCGCCCCACACCAGCTTGGGGTAGAGCAGGGCGGTGGAAAGCGGCGGGCCGATTTGGACCCCGAGGGCCTGGGCGATTCCCAGCCAACCAAACAGCCAGACTGCCAGGCAGTTGAGCAAGCCTCCGAAAAGCCCGGCCACAAAAACCAGGGAGAGATTTTTCAGGGAAAGGTTCACGGTAACCTCCTCAAGAGATTATTTGAGACTCCTGATGAACTTTCTCCGATCTCGGCCCCGCCTGCCGTAGGCGTAGATCAAATGCTCGACCCGCGGCCGGTCATCACCGAGATGAAAAGAAAACGCCCGGTCTTCAATGACCCGGTCGGCCACGGTCATCCGTTCGTGTTGCCGCCGGTGCTCCATCCAGGTTTCCATAATAAAGGTTTCTATAAAGCGGCCCGGATTGGTGGTATCCTGAAACAGCCCCCAGCGGATGGCGCCGTCGCGGCGCCGGATGACGCCCAAGGCCCGCATGGCCTGGGCAAATTCTCGGGCCTCCCGGAGGTTAATCAGGTACTCCACCGTTACCAAAACTGGACCTTGTTCCGGTTTGGGCTCAAGGATCAGGTGAGGTTCAGGCCAGTGGAGAGACGGAGTCAGGTCCGAGTCCTCATCCAGGATGACCCGATAGCGGATGGCGGCCAGGAGCCCCAGAACCAGACCTCCGGCGGAGTAGAGCAGGGCGGCCTTGAGGTCTTGATGCGTGGCCACCGCGCCCCAAATGACGCTGCCGCCACTCAAGCCGCCGGCAAAAACCAGCATAAAGACGGCCAGTACCCGGGCCCGCACCCAGGCCGGGACCGCAATCTGGATGGCCACATTGAAGATGGAAACTATCACCAGCCAGGCGCAGCCACTGACCACCATGGCCATTACCAAGACCATCATGGTGGGCACCAGAGCCAGGACCGCGATCATAGCGGCGGCGAGTATGGTCATGCCGGCCAATAGGACCTCGCCGGGAATCAGGCGTTGCATCCGGGGCAAAAGTAAGGCGCCGCCCACCGCGCCGGCCCCGAAACATCCCAAGAGGATGCCGTAGTCGGCGGAACTGCCGCCCAGTTCATAGCGGACCACCAGGGGGAGAAGCGCCCACAGGGAGCTGCTAAAAAAGATGAAGATACCGACCCGCCAAAGCACGGCCTGTAACTTCGGGGAATGGCGGACATAGCGCAGCCCGGTGTGGATGGCGGCGGCCATGCGTTCCGCGGGCAAAGCGGTGTCGGTGACCGGGCGCTCCCAGCGGTACAAGACCACCATTACCGCCAGGAAAGAAAGGGCATTGAGGGCAAAGGTGGCTCCGGCTCCGGCTGTGGCCACGAGGATGCCTCCCAGCGCCGGTCCCACGGCCCGGGATACATTAAATCCGGCGCCGTTCAAGGAAATGGCCTGGGTCAGTTCGCAACGGGGCACCAGTTCGGGCATAATGGCCTGCCAGGCCGGGGCATTCATGGCGGCGCCCAGGCCCAGCAGAAAGGTGAAACTCAGCAGCACCCACGGCGAGGCGGCCCCCAGGAAAGTCAGGGCGGCCAGGAGTGCTGCGGCCACCATCATCCAGGCCTGGGTCACCAAGAGCAGCCAGCGACGGTCGATAATATCCGCCAGGGCCCCGGCGGGCAGCGCCAACAGGAACATGGGCAAGATGCTGGCGGCCTGGACCAGGGCCACCATAACCGGAGAGGTGGAGAGCGACGTCATGAGCCAGGCCGCGCCCACGCTTTGCATAAAGGTGCCGATATTGGAAACAATGGTGGCAATCCATAAGGCCCGGAACACCGGATGGCTGAAGGGGATCCAAGGCGAGATGGCGGCAGCGGCAGTTTTCATGGTAGAGGCAAGGACGGTTGTTTGTTTTAAAATCAGCCTCGATTTCTCAACCGCAGAGGGCACTTATTTCAATATAAGCATCGATCCGGGTTTGTCATGCCTGTAAGGGTTTTAGGGGTTGATGACGGATAACGGCAATATGGTTAATGAAATTATGCGGGCAGGGAAAACGGGGGCCTGAGTTCCTCAGACCCCCGCGGCTTACGATGCGTTGGAATTAACCCAGGATGGCCTTCAGGTCCTCATCCGGGGTGGTGATGGGCATGATGTTGAAGTTCTTCACCAGCACGTCCAGGACGTTGGGAGTGATGAAGGCCGGGAGGCTGGGTCCCAGGCGGATGTTCTTGATGCCCAGGTAAAGGAGAGTCAGCAAGATGGCCACCGCTTTCTGTTCGTACCAGGAGCAGATGATGGACAGGGGCAGGTCGTTGACTCCCACCCCGAAGGCGTTGGCCAGGGCCAGGGCGATTTGCACCGCGGAGTAGGCATCGTTGCACTGGCCTATGTCCAACAGCCGGGGGATGCCGCCGATGTCGCCCAGCTCTTTGTCAAAGAAGCGGAACTTGCCGCAGGCCAGGGTCATGACCACGGTATCCTTGGGGGTCTTCTCCACGAACTCGGTAAAGTAGTTGCGGGTGGGCTTGGCCCCGTCGCAGCCGCCCACCAGGAAGAAGTGGCGGATTTGCTTGTTCTTGACTGCGTCGATGACCGCTCCCGCCACGCCCAGGACGGCGTTCCGGGCAAAACCGGTCATGACGGACTTGCCATTGCTGTCCTCGGCAAACCCCGGCATGGCCAGGGCCTTGTCTATCACCGGCTTAAAATTGAGATCCGGGATGTGGGTGATGCCGGGCCAGCCCACCAGACCCCGGGTGAACAGGTTGGGGGCATAAATCTCCTGAGGCCGCTGGATGCAGTTGGTGGTCATGACGATGGCGCCGGGGAACTGGGGGAATTCCTTGGCCTGGTTCTGCCAGGCGGTGCCGAAGTGGCCGTAGAAATGGGGATACTTCTTGAGACCGGGGTAGCCGTGGCAGGGGAGCATCTCGCCGTGGGTATAGACGTTGATACCTTTGCCTTCGCTCTGTTTCAGGATCTCTTCCAAATCCAGGAGGTCGTGCCCGGAAACCAGGATGGCCTTGCCTTTCTTATGCCCCAGGGGGACCTTGGTGGGCACCGGGTGGCCGTAGCGGCCGGTGTTGGCCGCGTCAAGCAATTCCATAGTCCGCAAGTTGATCTCGCCGCATTTCAACACCAGCGCCAAGGCGTCGTTCAAGCCCATATCTTTGGCCGCGGTGGCGGCCAGACCCTCGTGGATGAAGGCATAGACCTTTTCGTCTTCTTGCCCCAAAATCCGGGCGTGATCGGCGTAGGCGCAGACTCCCTTAATGCCGAAAAGCAGGGTGTGTTTGAGGGCCAGGATATCGGGGTCAGCGGCGGGATAGGATTTGAGGCCCACCGTTTCCGCCTGTTTCAGCAAACCTTCCAGGGTGGCTTCGGGCTTTAAGGTGGCGGGACCCGCGCCTACATCCACCTTGCCGCCCGCCTTGGCGACTTTGGCTTTCAGTTGTTCCCTGAGTTCGACGCTCTTTTTGATCAACTTGACCAGGCGCTCGGGGTCGAAGTCCACGTTGGTCAGGGTCGAAAACGCCGCCTCGCAGGTGAAAACGTTGATATCCCGGTCGCTGACGCCCTTTTTACGACCTTCTACAGCCACCTGCGCCAGGCCCTGAAGACTATAAATCAATAAATCCTGGAGGGCCGCCACTTCGGGATTCTTACCGCAGACACCCTGAATGGTACAGCCCTCGCCTTTAGCCGCTTGTTCGCATTGATAACAAAACATGGTCAACCTCCTGAATTCTCTATTTTGAAAAACCCTTTGATCTGACTGGGCTTGAACCAAGGTTACAGGTAATTTAATGCCAGCCCCGCCATGCCGCCTTGACTTAAGACAAAAGTTTCAACATTTTCTCAGCGCTGGGGAAAATTAGTCTCAATACGAAGATTTTGGAGGCCTTTGGGGCGGAGCACTGAGGCAGGAAATGCCACCTCCTTGAGGACTATTGACAAAATTGTTAGCCTCAAAGATAGACATTAATTTACAAAAAACCACCCTCCGGTGATTTTTTGCGGTTGGGAAACTCCGACAAGGGCCAGGACCCGTGAGGTAATTTCCGGACGGTAGCGCTATTCCAGGATTTCCTTGAGGGCCAGCAACTCGTCTCGGATGGACTTGAGGAGAGTCAACACCTGGTTGTCCATGGGGACGGGGAAGGGTCGGGACGGCAGCAAGCGATGCTGCTCCGGCTTGTAGTGCATCTGGCGGCGCATGGCTGCCAGGCTCAGTTTTTCTTCTTCACGCAGACGCTTGATTTCAAAGATAAGCTGGATATCGGCAGGGCGGTAGAGGCGGTGGCGAGAGCCGCGGCGGTTGGGTTTCAGGAGTTTGCCCTGGTTCTCCCAATACCGCAGCACATGGGTTTTCACCCCGGTGATACGGCTTACCTCACCGATGGTGTAAAAGGCTTTGCGGGGGATATCCTCTTCCACGCTCTCCGTTACGAGCCTCTATTGAGAAAAGTTCAAGGTTCAAGGTTCAAAGTTAACATAGTGTGCACACCGCGCTGCATTACCCAGGATTACGGCGGGCACGGAGGCCCGCCCCACCGGATTTTTCATGGTTTTGAGAAAGCCAAAAGGCTCTGGCGCGACTGCAATAATAAGTTGATCAAATGAAGCTTTTGTAGCTCGGTGATGGATCAAGCCTTTTAAACCGATCTTACCCCAAGAAGATTCGGGCGTCCAGCGCTGCGGCCCCCTTGCCTGCCTCGAACACCACAAAAGGATTGATATCCAGTTCTTTCAGCTCAGAGAAATCCAGGACCATCTGGGAGAGGCGCTCCAGGGATTCTACGATGGCGGCCAGGTCCGCCGGGGGTTCGCCCCGAAAACTCGTCAGGGTGCGGTAGCCCTTGAGCCCCTGGATCATTTTCAGGGCCCAATCCTCGGAGATGGGGGCCAACTGAAAGTTGACATCCCGGAACACCTCCACAAAAGTGCCCCCCAGGCCGAACATCAAAAGCGGCCCGAAATGCGGATCCCGGCTCATCCCTAAGATAGTCTCCCTGCCTTTGGGCATCATTTTTTGCACCATCATGCCCTGGATGTCGGCCCCTGGGTGGGCTCGGGTAACCGATGCCCGGATTTCATCAAAAGCCCGCCGAACCTCCTCGCCGTTGGCCAGGTTAAGTTTCACCCCGCCCACGTCGAATTTGTGGATAACATCGGGGGAGACGATTTTCAAGGCCACGGGATAGCCTATATCTGTGGCCGCCTGAGACGCCTGGTCTGCATCATGGGCCCAATAAAAGGGGACCCCCGGGAAGCCGTAAGCCTGGAAGATTTCATGGGCTTCGGGCTCCAGGACGAATTTGCGGCCGGCCGCTTTGACGCGGTCCAACACCGCTTTCACTCTGCCGCGATCGACGTCCTCGAAGGTCTTCACATCATACCGGTCCCGGTGAATATTGGCGGCATAGCGGGCCATGGCGCCCATGCCCCGGGCCGCCTCTTCAGGGAAGTGGTAGTGGGGGAGTTTAGCTTTGGACCAGATGGCCAGAGTCTCCTCGATTTCTCCCAGTGCCATCTGGCAGACCAGGGTGGGTTTTTTATACACGGGAGCCACTTCGGCCACCGTAGAGGCGATGGCCGCCAGGTTGGTCATGAGCTGGGGGGTGGAGATGACGATGACCCCGTCCACGTTGGCATCTTTCAACACACCCTCCAGGGCGATCCGATACCGGTCTTCACGGGCATCCCCCAAAACATCCACCGGGTTGTGCACGTTGGCCGCAGGGGGAAGCCCGGCTTTAAGTTTGGCCACGGTCTGATCCTCAAATTCGGCAATCTCCAGGCCGTAACGCACCGCGGCGTCGGTGGTCATAATGCCTAAGCCCCCGGCATTGGTGACGATGGCCACCCGGTTGCCTTTGGGGAGCGGCTGGGCGGAAAACGCCAGGGCATAATCGAACAACTCCTCCAAGGATTCCACCCGGAGGACGCCGCACTGGGCAAACAGAGCGTCATAGGCCTCATCGGAACCGGCCAGGGCCCCGGTATGGGACGAAGCCGCCCGGGCCCCCGCCGCGGTCCGGCCGGATTTGATAGCCAGGATGGGCTTTTTATTCCCCTTTTCGCCGGTAATCTCCCGGGCCAGTTGGAAGAAACGCTTGGGGTCGGTAAGGTCCTCCAGATAAAACGCGATAACGTCGGTCAGCGGATCATCTTTCAAATAGGCCAGAAAGTCGTTTTCATTGAGGTCGGCCTTGTTACCCACCGACACGAACTTGGATAGGCCGATCTCCTCTCCTTGGGCGTACTCCAGGGCCGCCACCCCTACCGCGCCACTTTGGGACACCAGGGCAATGTTGCCGGCGCGGGGCATCAGCCGCGCAAACGAGCCGTTGAGGGAAACCTCGGGGTTAGTGTTGATGATCCCCAGGCAGTTGGGGCCCAGCAGACGGATGCCATGGTCCCGGGCGGCTTTAAGAACCTCCTGCTCCTGCTGTACACCAGCGCCGCCCAACTCCTTGAAACCCGCGGTGATGACGATGGCGGCCTTGATGCCCTTTTGGGCGCATTCCTCCATGGCGGCAGGGACTTGGGCGCTGGGGACGATGATGATGCTCAGGTCCACCTCGTCCGGGATCTCCAAAACGGAGGGAAAGGCTTTGACGCTCATGACGCTGGGGGCTTTGATATTAACCGGGTACACGACCCCGGCATAGCCGTGTTTAAAGACATTGGCAAATACCGCTTGGCCCACGCTGCCGGGCCGGTTGGTAGCGCCGATGACCGCCACGGAGCGGGGTGCAAAAAGGACGTTGAGATCCTGCGGATTAGGTTCCATTATTTTGCCTTTCTGGTATATGGCAAGAGGGTTGTTTGGCCTTGCCGGTCTGCCGCTCTCCCCAAGCCTGAATTTCCTGGGCGATGCGCCGGGCCGCTTCCGGGATGGCTGCGGCCACGGCCGGGGATAAGCCGTCACCGAGAGCAAAATTTTGCCCCTCAATCCCGTAAATAATGAGAACGGGCGGCAGTTCCTGAAAAAGGCGGCCCAGGGCTACGGCTTCAGCCACTCCCCAGCCGTGCGAAGACGCCGGCGAGGCTACCGGGAAGGTGGCCGCGGGGTCGTGCGCGTCAAAGCGATAAATGGCCCCCGGGGGGCCGCCGGCTACCACGGCGTCCACGACAATTACCCGGGGGGCGCCCTGCCAGGCGTCGGCGAGCGTGGTGCCCGTTCCCGGGCTCTCGGCAATCTCCGCATAGGCGAAATTTTCTTTCCGCAAGCGCTGGGCTATCATCAGACCCGCAGCATCGTCCCCCCGCCAGGCATTGCCGACGCCGATAACCTTAATAAGAGTTTTGGGGCGGATATGCATGGTGATAAGCATTATCGTAGGGGCGGGTTTGAAACCCGCCCCTACAGGAAGATACGCCGCCCAGAGCGGCAGTGCCGCAAAGTAAGCGCCGGGAAAACCTCTTCTCAATCAAGATAAGGAGGATCCTCCCGGCGCTCAAGCAGCTTCACCATTTTTTTCCGCAGCGGGCTACCGGCGCTCGAATTTGACCTTCAAGAAATGGGTGGCGCAGGAGATGCAGGGGTCGTAGTTGCGCACCATCTGCTCGCACTGCCAGGTAAGTTTTTCGTCAGGCAAATCCAGGCGCTGGGATACGAAGTGGAACAGATCATCTTCGATGATCCCCTGATTCTGAGAGGTGGGCGGCACGATCTTGGCCTCCTGGATGACGCCGTCCGTATCTATCCGGTAACGGTGATAGAGCAACCCCCGGGGGGCTTCGGTCGCGGCGCAGCCAACTGCGGCCCGGGGCTCAACCGAGACTGCGGGGGCCTCCGGCCGTTCGTAAGCCTCGATGATGCTCAAGGCTTCCTCCACGGCGTAAAGCGTTTCCACGGCCCGGACGATGATGCTCTTAAAGGGATTTTTGCAGACCGGCCCCAGGCCGGCCTCCCGGGCCGTTTCCTGGGCCAGGGGCGTGAGCCGGTCAAAGTTCAGGTTGTAGCGGGCCAGAGGACCGGCAAAATAGGCGCCCCGTTCTTTTATGGTGGAGTGCAGGGCGTGGCTGTAAGGCACGTGCTCTTCCACGAAGTGCTGCTCATAGTCCTGGACTTCGAGGTTCAGCCCACAACTTGACACCACCCGGCCTTCGTTGAAGGGATATTCGCTCTCGTGGCGCAGCGCGACAAATTCGTAATCCCGCTCAAACTCCGGGAAGGTAAAGCCGCCCACCCAGCGCACCGCTTTGACGGCCGCGTCCCGGGCCCACTTGAGTTTTTCTGCCAGGGGAGCCAGATCCCGCTTATGGGGCACCTTATAGAAGCCGCCCACCCGGATGTTGATGGGATGAATCTCCCGGCCGCCCAGGGTGCTGACGATGTCGTTGCCCACTTTTTTGAGCTGCAGCCCCATCTTCACGGTGTCGGGGTGGTCCTGGGCCATGCCGATGGCGTCCTGGTAGCCCAGAAAGTCCGGGGCATGGAGCATGAAGACGTGGAGGCCGTGAGACTCGATCCATTCGCCGCAGTACAACAGCCGCCGCAAGGCCCGGAGGGGGCCGGTGACCGTCACCTTAAGGGCGCGTTCCATGGCGTGCACCGCACTCATCTGGTAGGCCACCGGGCAGATGCCGCAGATGCGGGAAGTGATGTCCGGGGCCTCGGTGAAGTTGCGCCCCTTAAGAAAAGCCTCAAAGAAGCGGGGCGGCTCAAAAATCTTCAACTGCACCCGGGTGACGGCGTTATCCTTAATTTGGATGTTCAGGCCGCCTTCGCCTTCCACCCGGGCCAGATATTTGACGGTGATGGCTTTAGTGGTCATGGGCTGCGCTCTCCTGGCGAAAGGCGGGGGCGTTGGCGTAAAAGGCCCGGAAGGCCCGCACCAAGTTGGCTTCGCTCATGCCCAGCTTTTGACTGAACCAGGCGGCCAAGGCCGCGGTGTTGGGGGTTTCCTTGGGGCCGTAACAGCCATAACAGCCGCGGTGGTAGGTCGGACACAGCGCCCCGCAGCCGGCATGAGTCACGGGTCCCAGGCAGGGGGTGCCCATCACCATTACGCAGATATTGCCCCGGTTCTTGCAGTCGATACAAACACTGTGCGATCTGGCCACAGGGGGCCGCCCTTGCAGAAAGAGGCTCACCGCTTCAAGGAGCTGATGCTTGTTAATGGGGCAGCCGTTCAGACCGAAATCCACCTTGACGTGGGCCGAAATAGGAGTGGATTCCTTCAGGGTGTCGATATACTCAGGTTTGGAGTACACCGCGTTGACGAAGTCGTTGACATCCGTAAAATTACGCAAAGCCTGGATGCCTCCGGAGTTGGCGCAGGTGCCGATAGTTATGAGATACTTGGAAGCCCGGCGCACATGCTTGATCACCTCGGCGTCGTGGGGGGTAGTGATGGAGCCGTCCACCAGGGTTAAATCATAGGGGCCTTTCACCATGGCCCGGGAGGCCTCAACAAAATAGGCGATCTCCAGTTCGCCGGCCACGGCGAGGAGCTCGTCTTCGCAATCCAGGAGGGACAACTGACAGCCGTCGCAGGAAGCGAATTTCCACACGGACAGCTTCGGCTTACTTTTCTTGGGGGTCATTTTTACACCCATAGCTTTACTCTTTTTCGACGTTTCTTCTTTGAAAATATTGTTGTCTATTTTTTTCTACCCTTCAAATATTTAGATAAATAGCCACCCAGATAGATGCCGATAATAATAGAGATCAGAATGAGAATGAATATGAGGAGATATGCCAAGAATCAAACCTCCCGCCGTTCGAACCAGTCTTTGATGCGGTCATAGCGGAACACCGGGCCATCCTTGCAGACGAAGAACGGCCCCCATTGGCAGTGGCCGCACAGGCCGATACCGCATTTCATGTTGCGTTCCTCGGACAGGTAGATTTGCTCCGGCTTCAGCCCGTGGTGTATCAGTTCCAGTACGGTGAAGCGCATCATCACCCCCGGACCGCAGACTAGGGCCGCGGTATTGGGGGGGTCAAACCGGGCCCGGCCGATGATCTTGGTCACCACCCCCACATTGCCCCGCCAGTCGTTTTCGGCCGCGTCCACGGTGACGTGCACCCTGAGGTCGAAGCGGCCGCGCCAGCGCTCCAATTCCTTGGGGTAAAGCAGGTCTTTGGGGGTCCGGGCGCCGTAGATCAACTCAACGCTGCCGTATTCGCCCCGATGGTTGAGAACCTCATAGAGGGCCGGGCGCAAGGGCGCCAAACCCAGACCACCGGCGATGATCAGGACGTCGCTGCCCGCCACTTGGGCCACCGGCCAGGGCACGCCGAAGGGACCCCGCACACCCAGGGCGTCTCCCGGCTTCAGGCGGCAGATGGCCGTGGTGACGTTGCCCACATCCCGGACGGTGTGCACCAGAGTCTCGGGCCGGGCCGGGTCACCGCTGATGGAGATGGGCACTTCGCCGGCGCCGAAGGCATAGAGCATGTTGAACTGCCCCGGAGCAAAGGCAAAGTTGGCCGGCCCCTCCGGGCGGGTTAGGTCCAGGGTATAAGTATCAGCGGTCTCCCGTTTCACTTTTTGGACCACAAAAGGCGTGGGGATCATGGGATCAGGCAAATTTGCTTTCATATGCTTCCCGGTAGAGGCTCATGCCCGTGATTTTACTTGCCATACATATCGGCAAGTTGTAGCTTGGTCACCCGAAACTGCACTGCCAGGTAATGGGCATAGCGCCGCATGAGCTCATAGCCGAAGTCATGGTTCTGGTTGCATTTGTTGAGGAGACAGGCGACATCCAGGCTGATGACCCGGGTCAACTCCAGGGCCTCGGCATCCAGATGCCAGTGATACGGCTTATCAAACCACAGCCACCCCAAAACCTCGCCTGCTCCCAGGGATTGGATGGTGACCGGACCCCGGCGAGCCCGATAGATTTCCACTGCTACCCGGCCGTGATGAATCACGTAAAATTTGGTAGCTTCCCCCTCATCCCGGCAGAGAAACTCTCCCGGCTTAAAGGTCTCCCGGGAGGCGCATTCCAGCACGAGCTTGAGATAACGGGAATCCAAGCCTTTAAAAAACGGATGAGCCGCCAGAATGGGTGCTAGCGTTTCCATGGTGCTACTCCTTCGCAGGTTCGCCGGCGGAAGTCCTGATGGCCCGAACTTCCGCAGTGATGTCGATGCCCACGGGGCACCAGGTGATGCAGCGCCCGCAGCCCACACAACCCGAGCAGCCGAACTGGTCAATCCAGGTGGCCAGCTTGTGCGTCAACCATTGGCGGTAGCGGGACTTAGGCGTGGTGCGGATGCTGCCGCCATGCAGGTAGGTGAAATCCACGGTAAAGCAGACATCCATCTGCCGCCGGCGCTCAGCCCCCTGCCCCCCCAGATCCAGGGCATCCTCCGGGGTGTGGCAAAAACAGGTGGGGCAGACCATGGTGCAGTTGCCACAGGTGAGGCAGCGGGCGGCCACCTCATCCCAGCGGGGATGTTCATAATTGTTATAGAGCAGGTCTTTGATCCCGGTGGTGTCCAGGGTCCGGCCCATGTTCCCGGCGATGGCCGCCACCGCCTGGTCCGCGGCATCAACTTCAGCCTTGGTGGCCGCGCGCTTAGGCACTGCCTTGATGATATCGGCCCCTCGCGTGGTGCCGGGCTCCACCACAAAGAAATGCTCATCCCCTTGGAGAACTTCGGTCAGGGCCAGGTCGAACCCCGTGGTCACCCGGGGTCCAGTCCCCATGGAGACGCAGAAACACGTGCCTTTATCCTGGTGGGCGCAGTTCACTGCCACGATGAAGGCTTGCTCCCGGCGGGACCGGTAGGTGGGGTCAACATGAGCGCCCTTCAGAAAGACCCGGTCCTGGACCTCCATAGCAGCCAGCTCACAGGCCCGGACTCCGAGAAAAGCGTAGCGGGGAACTTCTTCAGGTTGAGGGATGATTCGAAAACCGCGGCCCTGCCGCTCGGCCTGCCACAAGGTTTGGTGGGGCGGAAAGAGAAACTGTTTCCACGACTGCTGGCCCACGGCGAAGCCGAAGAAGGCTTGGGTCTTGCGTTTTTCCAGGCGATAGGTCCCGGCCTCCTGGACCGCGGTCCAACCCACGGGCAAATCTACACTTTTGTCAATCGGCCCATAAATGAGTTGACCGTCTTCCAGGGTGGGGCCCATGACCTCATAGCCCCGGTCGCTCAGGGCGTCCAGCAGGTGCTGGAAATCCCGGGCTTCCACCCGCACCTGCGCGCCAACCTGCAACGATGATGTTGCCATAAAGGGCCCTCCGCATCTTTAGTAACTATAGGTCGGGATGGAAACAGCGTCAAGCAAACATCCGGCGGGGCAGCGGGAGGGGCACCTGCGGGGGGTTAGATTTTCTTCCAGGCAAAAAGATAGGGGAAGGAGAGCGGTTCACTCTCCCTCCCCCGGGCGGTGTTGGAAGGAGTCAGGTTGGTTGGTTAAGAAAGTGACCGTTAGATATCTTCTCTGCTTAAACACCAGGGCCTATCGCGCCAACGCCATAAGTCATCTAGGCCCTTTGGGGACTAAGATAGCGCCAGCTACGGGATGCATATTGCCGGCCAATCTGATGGCTCCTCTGCGGCAATTTCCCAGGGCTTCCCGAGACTGGCCGCTAGACTTATCAGCCAGTTTGGCAGCCACCATCATCCCGGCGATCAATATGAGGATAATGCCGAACGACAACAAGGTCCAAATCATCTTGTCTCTCTTCAGGCCGGCGTCTGTCCACACTCTTGGACAGTGGGGCAAAAACACCTAGCTTTTAATCGGGGGCTCCGTTAGATAGTGGATATCACTGGCCCTCATTTCAATGAGCCTGGGGTTGATTTCCTTCAGCGATTCAAACTCTTCCCGGCTCAAGAAGCGTATCGGGGCCAGCTCCTCCACGATGGCAAAACGCTCGCCCTCCTGAAAACAGGTTCCTTTAGTTGGTTGCAAGGCGTAATTCCTCCTTGCCAAAAAAAATCAAAATTATTTTTCCCAGGGTAAAAGGAGGTATGATGGTCCCGAATCTATGGCAATTCATACATACCTCCTCCTCCTGATAGCCAACGCTGGATCAAAAATAATACAGCGCGGTCAACATGGGGGTGAATTTTTGGACCCCGTTTTTGCCCGCTAAGTCAAAGGAACACCCTGCGGCCAAGGACAATTTATCCGTGGCTATGAATTCCAGCGCCGGCAGGAGGCCGATGACGGTTTGCGGGGTTTGGTAACCCTGGATCGTATGGAGGTTGTTCCAGGTCCAGGTGCTGTACATTTCCAACAGGCCCACAAATTTCCAAAAGAGCGGCACTTCTGCAGCCACGTTGAAGGTCACATACTCCCGGGAACGGACGTTACGGGTGGGATCGGACCCGATCTTAAACAGGTTGACCGGACTATTTAACCAAATATTGCTGTAAAGCAGGAAGGGCTTCAGCCATTTGTACAGGTTGACACCGGTGGTGAAAGTCAAGGCTCCGGTGCCGATGGCATCCTGGCCTAAGAACGCGGGGTTGAGGAGGGAGGCATGACCCGTAGGAATGCTGGCAAACCCCGCCACCCCGGACACTGCCGGCCGCCAATCGGTTTCCGGCAGCAAGTTGTATTTGACGATGGCCGTCATATCGCCGATGCCGCTGTAACTGGCGGAGTTTTCGCCATTGGGGCCGCGGGCCTTCACATCATAGGCCCAGTTCGTAATGAAAGGGATAATGACATAAACTTCCATGTCTTTCATAGGGCCATAGGTAAACTTTACCGGCATGTAAAAGGTACGAAATTTTCCGCCGGGGTCCACCTTCTCCCAGTCTCTGTTAAGGGCGTTCGGGTAAAAGGACATGGCCGTCCAGACTTGCATGGCGAACTTGCCGGTGGAAATGGGCATGCAGGTGTCGCTGATCACGGGGCCACAGGTAGTGGGAGCCGTTTCTCCCTTCTTCTCCTCGGGCGGCGGCGTCGGTTGCCCCATAATAGGCGGACCGGCTATCTGAGCCTGGGCCGGGGAAGCTAGCCCCGTCCCCAAGCCACCCAGAACCAACATGGCCATCAGGCTTAAGATCAAGCCCCTGCCCATAAACCCTTTACTCTTTACCCCTGAAATCTCCATACCATATTCTCCTTGCTTGGTTATAGTTGTGTCGCTGAGGCGATGGCATCACCGCCTATCTACAAAAAACGGGAAAAGAGCTCTCCTCCTCCCTCCCCGATAAACTCACACTGCGGCGTCTCCCGTTTCTCCGGTGCGGATCCGGAGGACTTCCGCCACCGGATAGACGAAGATCTTGCCATCCCCGATTCTGCCGGTACGGGCGGTCTTGCTGATGGTCTCCACTATCAGGGTGGCCTTGTCGTCGGAGGTCACGATCTCCATCTTCACCTTGGGAAGGAAATCCACCTGGTACTCCATGCCCCGGTAGACTTCCCGGAGCCCTTTTTGCCGACCAAAACCCTTTACTTCCGTAATGGTCATGCCTGTAACATCGATCCCATGCAGCGCCTCTTTTACCGCTTCCAACCGGAAAGGCTGAATGATGGCCTCTATTTTCTTCATGCGGGTTCTCCTCTCATCGTGATGGCCGGCTGTACCGGGTTGTTTAGTTTGGGCAGGCCGGGAGCAGGTTGACTCCAGTTATGCCTGACCATTGGCCGCTTCCTCCCGCTTACCCTTAATTACCGCGAAGTCAGGATAGGCCAGCACGCCGGTTTCCGGGATATCCAGACCGCCCATTTCTACCTCAGCAGAGACCCGGTTGCCGATAATCACATCGATCAGCTTAAAGACGAGGTAGGCCGATATGGAGACGAAGATAACGAGAGCCACGACATCAATGATCTGGGCTAAGAATTGGGAGGCATCGCCATAGAACAGCCCTTTGACCGTGCCCTCGACGCCGTTCCATTTATCGCCATAAGTGCCGTCGGCAAAAAGCCCCAGGGACAGGATGCCCCAAGCGCCGCAGACGCCGTGCACCGAGACCGCGCCGACGGGATCGTCAACCTTCAGGACGCCGTCGACGAATAAGACGCTCAACACCACCAGGACGCCGGCGATGAGGCCGATGAGCACCGCAATCGGGGCGCTCACAAAGGCGCAGGGAGCGGTGATAGCCACCAGGCCCGCCAGCAGGCCGTTGACGCACATGGTGGGGTCAGGCTTGCCGAAGCGCATCCACATATAAATCATGGCTGATAAGGCCCCGCCGGCCGAAGCCAGCATGGTATTGGTGGCAATGACGCCGATCCTGAGATCGGTGCCCGCCAGGGTGGAGCCGGGGTTAAACCCGAACCAACCGAAGGCCAGGATCAAAGCGCCGGCAATACCCATGGGAATATGGTGGCCCGGGATGGCGTTGGGGGTGCCATCCTTTTTGAACTTGCCGATCCGGGGGCCGAGAATCCAGGCCCCGACCAGAGCGGTCACGCCTCCGACCATATGCACCACGCCGGAACCGGCAAAGTCCACCGCGCCGTGGCCCAGGCCGGCATTGGTCCCCAGTTGCGCCAGCCAGCCGCCGCCCCAGACCCAGTTGCCGAAAATGGGGTAGATCAGCATTGAAATGAAAAAGCCGTAGAAGATAAAGGCCAGGAATTTCCAGCGTTCCGCCATGGCCCCGGTGGGGATGGTAGCCGTGGTGTCCATAAAGACCATCTGGAAGAGGAACAGGGTAAAGATCGAGACGTCATAAGTCCCGCCGCTGAGGAAAAACCCCTTATACCCGATAATCCCCCAATCTTTGCCGAATAAATTCAGAGTTAATTCGTTGCCTAAATTGGCGACCATGCCCAAGTTTGCCACCTGGCCCACGCCGCCGAACATAAAAGCGAAGCCGCAGATCCAGAAGCCCAACATGCCAATAACGTACACCATGAAATTCATGAGCATGGTGTGGGACGCGTTCTTGGCCCGGGTAAAGCCGGTCTCAACCAGAGCAAACCCCAATTGCATGAACATGACCAGGTAGCCGGTGATCAGGGTCCAGACAATATTGATAGAGATTTTGTTATGGCCCACCGCGTCCATAATTTCCGCCAAGACGGGCTTGCCCGCTTCCTTGGCCGGAATGTCCTTGGCGCTGCCGGTCACTGTACCTGCGGCATCAGGAGTATCGGTAACGACGGGGGCGGCCGCCGCCGCAGGCGCTGCCGGAGCCACCTCGTCCGCCGCCCACACCAAAAGCGGCGGCAATACCAGCATGACAACTAAACATACCACCATAAAGATCATTGCGCGTTTATGATTCACCGTGATATTCCCCTCTTAATTGTTTTTATAGGAGCGCTCATAGTGAATGTTAAGCAAATGTTATGCCACTTTTTTTCATAATTATTTCAATATATTGTACTATCAGCCACTTTTTATATATTACGTTAATGTAACTTAAACGATAATTGTTGTTCATTTATGTCATTTTATCAGCCAGGTCCAAATTCGCCAGCCTCTGGTCATGGAATTGAATAAAATAAGGAAATTAAGAGGTTAAAAGAAGCTGTTGGAGCCCAAGACCAGAGTGTGGCTGCGTGCTGCCCGAAGGAAGGCCGGAGGGAGCGCAAGAGACTCCCTCCGTTTACGGAATTTCCGTTAAATGGCGCTTTCACCGGTTTCGCCAGTACGAATCCGGAGGACTTCCCCCACCGGATAAACAAAGATTTTGCCGTCCCCGATCCTGCCGGTGCGGGCTTTGTTAACAATGGTGTCAATAATGGCCTGCACCTTGTCGTCGGCAGCCACGATCTCGATTTTTACCTTGGGCAGGAAATCCACCTGATACTCCATACCCCGGTAAACCTCCCGGATGCCCTTTTGCCGTCCGAAACCCTTGACTTCGCTGACCGTCATGCCTTCGACACTGATGGCATGGAGGGCTTCCTTAACCGGTTCCAGCTTGAAGGGCTGGATAATCGCCTCGATCTTTTTCATAATTTACCTCCCGAATTACAGACTGTACCCAGTTTCTTGATGCTCGCTGATATCCAAGCCGCGCACCTCATCATCCGTTGATACCCTGAGGCCTATGGTGGCGTCAAGGATTTTAAAGAGGATGTAGCTCACCACAAATGAGTAGACTACGGTAACCAGCACCGCGATGAACTGGGTCCACAGTTGGCCGGGGTTGCCGAAGAACAGGCCGTCGGCGCCGGCGGGGTTTATCAGTTTGGAAGCGAACAGCCCGGTGGCCAGGGCGCCCACGATCCCACCGACGCAGTGCACGCCCACCACGTCCAGGGAGTCATCGTAGCCCAGCTTGGGCTTGGCCAGGACGGCCAGGTAGCAGATAATGCCAGCGAGGATGCCGATGATGATGGCGGGCATGGGACCCACAAAGCCCGCCGCAGGGGTGATGGCTACCAGTCCGGCCACGGCTCCGGAAGCCGCGCCCAAGGTGGTGGGCTTGCCCCGGAAGATCCATTCCACAACGACCCACGCCAGGGTGGCGGCGCAGGTGGCCAGGTGAGTGGCCGTAAAGGCCGAGCTGGCCAGGGCGTTAGCGCCCAGGGCGCTGCCGGCGTTGAAGCCGAACCAGCCGAACCACAGGAGTCCGGCCCCCAGCACGGTCATGGGCAGGTTATGGGGAATGAAGGCTTCCGTGCCATTGCCATAGCCACCATAGCCGCGGCGGGGACCGACGACCAGGGCGGCGGCCAGGGCGGCGACCCCGGCATTGATATGTACAACGGTGCCCCCGGCAAAATCCAGGGCGCCCAGGCCCTTGAGCCAGCCGCCGTCGCCCCAGACCCAGTGAGCCACCGGACAATAGACGATGGTGACCCAGATGACCATGAACACCAAAAAGGCGCTGAACTTCATGCGTTCGGCGAAGGCCCCGGTGATCAGGGCCGGGGTGATGATGGCAAACATGGCCTGGTAGATCATGAAGGTCTGATGGGGAATGGTTTCGGAGTAGGCCTTAAAAGGCTCGAACCCCACGCCCGCCAGGCCGATCCAATCCAGGTTACCGATGATATGACCCACATCCGGGCCAAAGGCCAGACTATAACCCCAGAGCGCCCAGAGGACGCCGACCACGCCCAGCAGGATGAAGTTCTCCATAATGGTAGCCAGGACATTCTTGGAGCGCACCATGCCGCCATAAAACAAGGCCAGACCGGGGGTCATAAGCATCACCAGGGCAGCGGAAATCAGGACAAAGGCCGTATCAGCCGCATTCATAATACCATTTCTCCTCAAATGAATTTTTTGCTACCATCTATAAGCAATTCCCGTGCCATTTCTTATATAAGTAGTTTCAATAGGTTATATATAGTTTCATGATCACAAACTTACATAATTGTATTTTAATCACTGATTATGGTTACAATATTGAATTATTTAGGGCAGCTATTTTCAATAATAGTTAGATTATGGGACATTATTGTAGCCTAATATGATTACAATAATGTTGCTTGCCGCCATCCCGCTTCCCCTGCTCCGATACCGCGTCAATCGGCCGGCAGGCTTACTGCTCTATTTGTCCTGGATATCGGTTCCAGACTATGCAGCTGGTTGGGATGGGGCAATAATCCCATATGACCGATGGTCCGGCTACGGAAGGGGTGCGACGGTGGAAGACGGGATAGGGTGAATCGGGGCTGGAGGAGTCCAAGCGGGAGCCGTTGCGCACCGGCTCCCGGTCCGGATTTCAGGTTTTAGGTCAGGACTTCCCGCAGGGCATCGATCACCTGATCCTGCTCGGCGTCCGTCATGTCGGGGTATGAGGGCAGGATAATACTGTGGTCTTGCAGGTATTCGCTGACGGGCAAGGGATGACGCTGCGTGACGTCCCGGTAAGCGGGTTCCCGGTGGGCGCACATCACTCCCCGGCGGGTGTGAATTCCCCTGGAGAGCAGCGCCTGCATCACCTCCACCTGGCTTTGGGGGCGCTCTCGCGTCAGGGTGATCCAGTAGGATTGCCAGTTACTCCGGGCCCAGGCGGGTTCTTTGGGCAGGGCCACCTGAGGGCAGTCGGATAAGCCTTCCTGGTACCGGGCCGCCTGCCGCCGCCGGGGCGCGATCAAGTTTGGCAGACGCTTCAACTGCTCCCGGCCCACCGCCCCTTGAATGTCGCTCAAACGATAATTGTAGCCCACCTCCAGATATTGTTCGAACACCACCTTGGCGGCCCCGTGGCGCTCGGCGGTGGACAGCGACATGGCGTGGGTCCTCAGGCGCGCCAGGCGTTGCATGATTTCCGGATTACACCCGGTGATCATGCCGCCGTCGCCCGTGGTGATGATCTTGCGGGGGTGGAAAGAAAAGGTGGCCAAGTCCCCGCGCGGACGCCCGATTGGCTCCCAGACGTCATCAGCCAGGCTGATCTCCGAACCCACCGCACAGGCGGCGTCTTCCACCACCAGCAAACTATGCTCCCGGGCCAGGGGCAGAATGCGTTTAAGGTCACAAGGCATCCCCAACTGGTGCACCGCCAGGATGGCCCGGGTGCGGGGCGTGATGGCCCCTTCGATCAGGGCCGGGTCCATATTGCCGGTCTCAGCCATTACATCCACAAATACCGGGGTCGCGCCCACATAACGCACCGCGTTGGCAGTGGCGATAAACGAGGAACTAACGGTGATGACTTCATCCCCCGGCCTCAGATCCAGGGCCAGAAACGCCAGGTGCAGGGCCGCGGTGCCGCTGGAGCAGGCCACCGCCAGGGGCGCCCCCACCGCCGCGGCAAACTCTTTTTCAAAGGCCTCCACCTCCGGCCCTTGCACCACCCAACCCGACAGAATCGCCCGGCGGGCCGCCGCGGCCTCCTCTTCCCCTAATGTGGGCCGGGCCACGGGAATTGTCGCCATGTAGAACCTCCGAGTTATTTTTTGGGGGAGGGGCTAAGGGCTGAGGACCTTTATGAAAAAATCCCCCGGCCCTCCCCTCAAAATTACTATTCTTCCAACGCCTGCCAGGCCAGGCGGGCGGCGCCGACCAGTCCGGCGTCGTCTCCCAGTTGGGCCGGGCAGACGCTCACTGCCTCCGGGGGAAACAGGGTGAGGCGCCGATGCAATTCTGCCTCCAGGGGGTACTGGAACACCTCCCAGGCCCGGGCAAAGCGGCCGCCGATGACCACCCGGGAAATTCCCAGCAGGTGGACCACACTGGCAATGACCAGTCCCAAGCTGCGCCCCACCCGGTCGAAGGCCTTTCGGGCCAGGGGGTCCGCCTGCTGGGCCGCCACCACCAGGGTCTGGCCCTCGATGGCGTCGGGGTCGGCCTCATAGAGCTCTCGCAGCCAGGAAGACGCCCCCTGGGCCAGTTGTTCCTTGACCCAGGTTACCGTCCAAAACCCGGACGCCAGGGTTTCCAGGCAGCCCCGGTTACCGCAGTGGCATTTTCTGCCCTCCGGGTCCACGGTCATGTGGCCGATTTCCCCGGCGGTGCCTTCGTTGCCGGCCCACACCTGCCCATTGAGAATCAAGCCCCCGCCCACGCCGGTACCCAGGGTGATCCCCAACATATGCTGCTGGCCCACCCCGGCGCCCAGCCAGTGCTCTCCCAGAGCAAAAAGGTTGGCGTCGTTTTCCAGGAACAGGGGCCAGTTCACCTGGGAGGAAAGAAGAGGAATCAGGGGACAATCATTTAACGGAGGCACGTTGGGGGAAAAGACCACCAGGCCTTCTTGGGGATGGATGAGACCCGGAACCCCGATACCCACCCCTTTAATCTCCGAGCCCTGGGACCGGGCCTCTTCACCGGCAATGGCAATATCGGCGGCCAGGGTGGATACCAGGGCCGGCTGATCGGGCATGGAGGCCGTGGCCCGTTCCCACCGGCAGAGAATTTTGCCCTGGGAACTTACCAGGGCCAGGCGGACATTGGTGCCGCCCAGATCAATGCCCACCACCGCCGGATCTTTCACCTTAGGCCCCCCATTTTTGCGATCCGCTCTATTTCGGGGACAATCTCCGCCAACTCGGATACCGGAACTGCGCCGGCCCGGACCAGCCGGGGCGGCGAGCTGCTCACATCTATAATAGTGGACGGCTTGCCCCCCGGGCAATCACCCGCGTCCAGGATCAGGTCCACCACATCGGGAAACTCCCGGACAACCTCGTCCGCCCGGGTGAGCGGCGGCCGCCCGGAACGGTTGGCGCTGGTGCCGGTGATGGGGTAGCCCAGTTCGGTGATCAGGCGGCACGTGAGAGGGTGGCGGGGCTGCCGCACCCCAACAGTCCCGGTGCCCGCGGTAATCAGCCTGGGCAGTTGGGGAAGGCTCGGTAAAATAATGGTCAACGGACCGGGCCAGAATTTTTCCATAAGCCGCCGGGCCGGGTTCGGAACCTCGCGAACCAGTTGCTCAAGCATGGCCTGTCCGTCCACCAGCAGAAGCACCGGTTTTTCCGGGGCACGTTGTTTCAAGGCAAAGAGCCGGGATAAGGCCGCTTCCTGAAAGGGGTTGACCGCCAGCCCGAAAAAAGTTTCCGTGGGCACCGCGATGATGCCGTTGCCTTTCAGGACCCTCCGGGCCTCGTCCCAGAATTCCCCGGCATCCTCCTCCCGCCATGGCCAGATCCGTCCCATAGGGGCATGATACCCTCAGGAATTCCGGCTGGCAAGGAGATTGAGCATTTTAAAGCAGGGGGAAAAGGCGAAAAGGGGAAAGGGGAAAAAGGGATAAAAACCACAATTTTGGTGGCACAGGCGTCTCGCCTGTGCAGATGCAAGGTGCGCAGTGCGCACCCCACGGCTATCAGCGGTTCAGCTTTCAATTTATAGGGCGGGCCGTGCCCGCCGATTTACGGCGGCCATGGACCGCTCTATTCGTCTGATTAGTTAACCCTTTTCGCCTTTTTCCCTTTTTCCCTTTTCCCCCTGCTTTGGCAATCTCTGCCGCCGCGCTTCAAAGAGGGCCACGGCCCCGGAGGTGGCGGCGTTGAGGGAGCCGATTTCCGGAGCAGCCATGGGGATGGAAACGATGAGGTCGCACTGTTTCCGCACCCGGGGGCGCAGCCCCTTGTCCTCGGCTCCGATGACCAGGGCCAGGGGCTGGGTCAGATCGGTAGCATAAATGGTCTGGGGAGAGTCCGCCGCGGTGCCGATGATGGTCAGGCCCGCGTCTTTCAGCCTGGCTAAACCATCGGCCAGGTTGGTAACCCGGTAGACCGGCAGGTATTCCAGGGCCCCGGCCGCGGCCTTGGCCACCACCGGCGTCACCCCCACAGCCCGGTCCTTGGGAATGATGATGCCGTGAGAACCGGCGGCGAAGGCGCTGCGGCAGAGGTTCCCCAGGTTCATGGGGTCGGTGAGGCCGTCTGCGGCCACCAGCAGCGCGGGTTGCGCCAGGCCGTCCAGCATGTCGAGAAGCTCCACCTCACTTAAGTAGGTGTAGCTGCCCCGCCTGGCCATGATCCCTTGGTGGTTCAGGGTGCCGCAGAGGCGGTCCAGGGCGGCCCGATCCTGTATACGCAGACGCACCCCGGCAGCCCGGGCCAGCCGCTTAACCTCGTCCAGCCATTTGCCCCCGGCCCCCTGGGCCACGATAACCTCCTCTAGAGGATTATCAGCCTGGCGTAAGGCCGCCAGTACCGGGTGGCGTCCGTAGATAATTGGGCTCATTTAACTATCAGCTTTCAGCATATAGGGCGTCCCGTGGCACGCCGATATTCAGAGGCCTTGGGCCGCCCTATTCTTCTATACTTTTATGAAACTCAGGGTATAATCTTAAACGAATTATAGCAAATTAATATCGGTTTATTGTCGGCGCGCACCTATGTGTGCCCGGCTGGGGCCGGACATGCAAGTCCGTCCCTACAGGGGATGGGGAGGGTTTAAGGCGAGAGCGGGGAACTACGGGCGAGACGCCCGTAGCTACCAATTCCCCGACCACGCTCTTACTTGTTGGAAACCCATGGACGCGGCGCTTAATCAATTTTATCAGCATCTCGGAGTGGAGCGAGGTCTGGCCCCCTTGACCCTGGCGGCCTATGCTCGTGACCTCCAGGATTTCTGGGGGTTTCTTGAGGGTCGGGACCGCGCCGCTTGGGCCGCGGTGGACCTTGCCGACCTGCAAGATTATTTTGCCGCCCTGGAAGCCCGGGGGTTGTCGGCCCGTAGCCGGGCCCGGCGGTTGTCGGCGTTACGGCAATTTTTCCGGTTCCTCCAACGCGAGGACCAGGTTACCGCCAATCCCGTGGAACTGCTGGACTCGCCCCGTCTGCCCCAGCGCCTGCCCCAGGTCATGGGGGAAGAAGACGTGGCGACGCTTTTGGCCGCGCCGAACCCCGGCACCCCCGGGGGCTTAAGGGACCAGGCCCTCCTGGAAGTGCTCTATGCCACGGGTCTCAGGGTTTCGGAGCTGGTGGGCCTGACCTTCAAACAATTGGATCTGCGGCGCGGCGTGGTGCAGCCCCTGGGCAAAGGCTCCAAAGAGCGAGTGGTCCCCATGGTCCCCCTGGCGGTGGAAAAACTCCAGACTTATCTTAAGGAAGGACGGCCCAAGTTGCTGCAGGGCCGCGAAAGCCCTTACATTTTCGTAAATCATCGAGGCGGCCGGCTCTCCCGCCAGGGCTTCTGGAAGCTCTTGAAACAATACGCCCTCAAGGCCGGGATCAAGACCCTGAGCCCGCACACCCTACGGCATTCGTTCGCTACCCACCTGTTGTCCCGGGGGGCCAATTTGCGGGTCCTGCAAATGCTCCTGGGCCATGCCGACCTGGCCACCACCCAGATTTACACCCATCTGGACGCCGTGCGCCTCAAACTGGTGCACAAGAAATCCCATCCCCGCCCATGACCAACCGGAACCACCGGAACGGCGAAAACCAGCCTGCCCCGCCCCGCACCCTGGAGGTGATCACCACCCACTTGAACGCCGACTTCGACGCCATGGCCTCCATGGTGGCGGCCAGAAAGCTCTATCCCGAGGCGCTCCTGGTCTTTCCGGGCTCCCAAGAGCGCAACCTCCGGGATTTTTTCATCCGCTCCAGCTTTTATTTCGTGGATTTTACCCGGATCAAGCAGGTGCCCATGGAAGAGATCAAGCGTCTCATCCTGGTGGACACCCGCCAGGCCTCCCGCATCGGTAAATTCGCCGAAGTGGCCGCCACGGGTGAGGTGGATATCCACATCTACGACCACCACCCCGATACCGACGAAGACGTGCACGGCAGCCTGGAGGTGGTGGAGATGCTGGGGTCCACCACCGCCATCCTCACCCGCATAATCAAGGAGCGGGGGATTGCCCTGGCGCCGCCGGAGGCCACCGTCATGGCCCTGGGGCTGTTCGAGGATACCGGGTCTTTTACCTTTACGTCCACAACCCCCCAGGATTTTGAAGCCGGCGCCTTTCTCCTGGCCCAAGGAGCCGACCTCAACGTAGTCTCCGAGATCATCACCCGGGAGCTGAACGCCGAGCAGGTAGCCCTCTTGAACGACCTCCTGGAACACTCCACCAGTTTCCATGTAGGGGGCATCGAGGTGGTCCTGGCCCGCACCACCGCCCCGGAATACGTGCCGGATTTCGCGGTGGTGGCCCATCGCCTCATGGATGTGGAGAATATCCAGGTCCTCTTTGCCCTGGCCCAGATGGAGGACCGGGTCTTCGTGGTGGGGCGGAGCCGCCTGCCGGAAGTGGACGTGGCTGAGATTTTGTCTGAGTTGGGGGGCGGGGGGCACAGCTATGCCGCGTCCGCCGCCATCAAAGACCAGCCGCTAACCCAGGTGGAGGAAAAATTGCGCCAGGTCCTCCAAGCTCGGATTCATCCCGGCCGCCTGGCCCGGGAAGTCATGTCTTTCCCAGTCAAGTCCGTAACCCCCGAAGTCACCCTGGAGGAGGCGGAAATCATCGTCAACCGCTACAACATCAATGCCCTGCCGGTGCTCTTAGACGGCAAACTCCTGGGCTTGATCAACCGGCAAACCGTAGAAAAAGGAATTTTCCACGGCCTGAGGCGTCATCCGGTAAAGGATTATATGAACACCGAGGTGGCCACCGTGGACCCGGACGCCTCTATTGCGGAAATTCGGGACCGCCTGGTCATCAATAAACAGCGCGTCCTGCCCGTGGTGGAAAATGGCAAGGTCATCGGCCTCATCAGCCGCACCGACCTCCTGCACCTCCTCTTTGCCGAGCACGACGAGGCCCAGTGGTCCCAACCGGTCCGCACCAAGAACATCGAATCCCTCATGCGGGAGCGTCTTCCCAAGGACATCCTGGAGATTTTGAAACAGGTGGGGCTGGTGGCTGCGGAGTTAAAGTTCAGCGCCTACGTGGTGGGCGGCTTCGTCCGGGATCTGCTGCTCAAACATGAAAACCTGGACATCGACATCGTCATTGAAGGCGACGCCATCGTGTTCGCCCGGCGTTTTGCGGCGCAATTCGGCGCCAGATCCCGGGAGTTCCAGAAATTCAAGACCGGGGTGATCATTTTCCCCGACGGCTTTAAGATCGACGTGGCCACCGCCCGCACCGAATATTATGAGGCGCCGGGCGCGCTGCCCATCGTGGAATACAGCTCCATCAAGATGGATCTCTACCGCCGGGATTTTACCATCAACACCCTGGCCTTAAAGCTCAACCCCGGTGAGTTCGGCACCCTGCTGGATTTCTTCGGCGCCCAGCGGGATATCAAGGAAGGCCGCATCAGCCTGCTCCACAACCTGAGTTTTGTAGAAGATCCCACCCGGGTTTTTCGAGCCATCCGCTTCGAACAGCGCTTCAAATTCCGCATCACCAAGCTGGCCGCCAACCTCATCAATAATGCGGTCAAGAACAACTTTTTCGACCGCCTCTCGGGCTCCCGCCTGTTTGGCGAACTGCGGCTCATCCTCCAGGAAGACAACCCCATTCTCGCCATCGCCCGCCTGGCCGAGCTTAAGCTCCTTGCCGCGGTCCACCCCCGGCTGCTCTTCGACGAGGGCACCCGCCGCCTGCTGGAGCAGGTGCTGGCGGTCCTTTCCTGGTATGACCTGCTCTACCTGGGCGACCGCTACAAACGGTGGCTGGTCTATTTCCTGGGGTTGGTGGATCATCTGACCCTGGCGGAATTGACGGAGATGTTGGGCCGCTTTAACCTGTCTCCGAAACAGGCCGCGGCAATCAGCAGGGGCAAAGAGGCGGCTGAACAGGCCCTGCTCAGGCTATTCCGGTATGGGGAACCGACCCGCCCTCAGGTTTACCAGATCTTGGCCCCGCTGGAAACGGAGTTTATCCTCTATATGATGGCCAAGTCGCGCCATGAGGGTTCCCGCAAAGCCATCTCGCTCTATTTCACTCACCTCAAGCATCTCAAACCCGAACTCAAAGGGCGGGACCTGGTGGCTATGGGCTATCAACCCGGCCCCCTCATTAAAGAAATGCTGGATGCCCTGCTGGAAGCCCGCCTCAACGAGAAAGTCAAGAGCCGCAGCCAGGAAAAAGACTTCATCCGCCGCGCCTTCGGCCCGCCTCAATAGCACCGCTTTCAGTTTTCGGTTCCCGGAAAAAATAGCAGTGGCAATAAACTGTAATGCCGAAACTTGACCATGCAATCTTTGTATCTAAATTTAATATAACCCGACGTGCTGGCCCCCACCAAAACCCTATTTCACTATCAAGATCATACCCGCAACACCTCGTTATTTTTAATAAGTTCTTACAAGTGGCAAGTGATATGGCAGCCGGCACATCTTCTTCAGTGTGGGTAGGTTCATTGACCGAAAGTCACACGCTGCATCTTTGGGAGCGTCCAGATGCGATTCCCTGCTGCTCAACTCCTCTGCCCGTACCTCTGGTCTTCCTCGAATAAAAATGCGTCCAGTTTGTTAAATTTAGGTGCATAGGTTGACACTTGTCTATGGATGAATAATTTACAGTATTATCACAAGATAGAACTTTTAGGATAGGGGAGGGAATCCGGTTTTCCTTTCCTATATATAAGGGCCGGAGCATGAATTATTTCACAGCCAAAAAGGAGATTGAAGATGAGTAACAATATTGCTGGCAAAGTAGTGGTCATAACTGGTGCCAGTAGTGGTCTGGGCGAGGCTACCGCACGGCACCTGGCCAAGCAGGGCGCATTATTAATCTTAGGCGCTCGTCGCAAGGATCGCCTTGAATCCATCGCCAATGATATTCGTGCTACTGGCGGTAAAGCCGAAATTGTCGTGATAGACGTGACCCGGAAAGACGATCTTGAGGCCCTGATTAAGGCAGGGATTGGCCATTTTGGTCATATCGATGTACTCGTCAACAACGCTGGTTTAATGGCAATTGCTCCATTGGCCGAAGCCAAAACTGACGAGTGGGACCGTATGATTGACATCAACATCAAGGGTGTACTCTATGGCATAGCAGCAGCTTTGCCGGTATTTCAGAAACAGGGACACGGTCACTTTATCAATATTGCCTCCGTCGCCGGCATCAAGGTGTTTAGTCCGGGAGGGAGTGTCTACAGCGGCACCAAGTTTGCGGTGCGAGCGATCACTGAAGGATTGCGTCATGAAGTCGGAAAAATAATTCGGACCACTACCATCTCTCCCGGTGCGGTTGATACCGAATTGAAATATGGTAGCACTCATCAGCAGAGCGCGGATTTTATCAAAGATTTTTATAAGATAGCCATCCCGGCAGATTCGGTCGCGAGGGCAATTGCTTATGCCATTGAACAACCTGCTAATGTGGACATCAATGAGATCGTCCTGCGTCCGACGATTCAAGATTTCTAAGTTCCAGTGACATTGTATTTAGCACTCAAAGGGGTGCGCCTCGGCCGCTTTTTGGTACTTATTGCCTGGAGTCATCTCAGGAAACAGATCACAGGGTAAAGCAGATTATATTGAAAAACATGATGACTTATTTTGGCATCGTAGTGCCTACCTAAGGAGTTGTTATAGACGCAGCAACGGAAATCGGTTTGCAGTGTATTGAAGCCAATTATCCCGAATTGCCAATTTAAGGCTTATCTGCTGTGAGAAAGTGTCTCATATATTTCGATAGCTGCTATATCTGCGCGCCTCTAATAAAATTGATAACTATTTTATAAGGTTATCATAGATGCGCCTCATACCATCAGAGCATTTAAATTATGACCCTCAATGTCAGATTTAATTTAATCGCGATTTGATAGTTGTAAATTTATTAGTCTTTACAAATAGTTCGGGTGGGTACGGCCCTATCACAACGCCGGGCGCAAATAAGTGGGAACCAGTTGGGCGGGGTTGGCGGTCAGGCCCTGCTTCAGGCGCTGCTGGGCCAGGCGGGCCAAGGTGGGGGCCAGGGGCCAGCGCAGTTCCGGTGGGGCCAGCGCAATTTCCGGGGCGAGGTGCGGGGTAAGTACGCCGAGGTGAACCTCGAGCCCGGGACCGGTGAGGAGCATTGGCCGGGGCAACCGGGCGGGCAGGTCAACCGCTGCCAGACGCAGCGGTCCTTCCAGCACCTGGGGCTGGTCCTCCGGGCAGGCAAAGAGCCCCCAGAAGACTTCCCCGCGCTTGGCGTCCATGACCACCCCGATGGGGTGGGGGTGAAAGGGAAACTGGGCCGCCAGGACCTCCAGGGTGGACACCGCCACCAAAGGGCACTTCAGGGACCACGCCAGAGTCTTGGCGGTCGCGATCCCGATCCTGAGCCCCGTAAAGTTGCCGGGACCGAGGCTCACAGCCACCGCGGCCAGATCCGTCAGGGCCTTGCCGGTAGCGGTCAGAAGCGCGGCCACCTCGGGCATCAGGCGGGTCAGGTAGCGGTCGTGGGATTCCAGGACATATTCCCCCAGTACCTTCTCTTCCGCCACCAGGGCCAGACTGCCCCGTTCGGTTGCAGTATCCAGGGCCAGAATGAGCATGGTTTTTTTAGTTTTTGGTTTTTAGTTAAATGAAAAGCATGATCTTGAGCGAAAATCTCGTGTAGGATGGCCGCCCTTGGCTGTCCAATACCCACACCGCCGAGGGCGGCGGCGCTACATTTTGATTAATCCTAAAGCTCAAATCTCGGCGGCCATGGGCCGCCCTATATTCGCTGAAACCTGAAACCTAATACTGAGGCTGCACCAGGCGCAAAATATCCTGATAGAACACCAGGATCATCAAGGCCAGGATCAACATCAGGCCCAACCCCTGGGCCATCTCACGGTGCTTTATCTCAATGGGCTTGCCCCGGATCGCTTCCAACGCGAAGAAAAATAGGTGGCCCCCATCCAGCACGGGAATAGGCAGGAGGTTCAGCAGGAAAAGGTTGACGCTCAGGGCCGCCATGAACTGGACCAGGTAGCTCACGCCCATTTCCGCCTGCCGGCCCGCCACCTGGGCGATAAGGATCGGGCCGCCGACACTCTTTAACGGCACTTGCCGGGTCGCCAGTTTGTAAAGGCTTTCGACGGTCAGCCAGGTTATTCGCCAGGTGTAAACCACACCCTTTTCCAGGGCCTTAAAGGGCCCTACATGTTCCGTGGCCACCTGGTCTCCGGAAGTAATGCCGATGATCACGGCAGACACCTTGGCCCCAAAGATATCCGTGGTTTCCATGGATTCGGGGGTTAAAGTGACCGGAAAGACCCGGTCGCCTCGTTTGACCGACAGGGTCAGGGGATGTTCTCCGATCCCCCGGATTTTCTGCGAGAGGTCTTCCCAGCGGCTCACCTTTTCCCCCGCCACCGAAAGGACTTGATCGCCTTTTTCCAGGCCAGCATGGGCCGCGGGGGAACCTTCCTTCACGCTGCCAACAGTCGTGGTGAGGTAAGGGATGCCGGAAAAGGTAAAGACCAGGAAGAAGGCCACAGCGGCGAAGAGCAGATTGAAGGTGGGGCCGGCCATGACGATCAGGAAGCGCTGCCAGAGGGGTTTGTGGGAAAAAGACACCGGTTCTAACTCAGGCGGCACCTCATCGTTGGGATTTTCCCCGAATAACTTGACGTAGCCCCCCAGCGGAACCACGGACAGGCGATAATCCGTATCCCCGATCTGCTTGTGCAGCAATTTAGGCGGGAAGCCCAGGGAAAAGGCGTCCACCCGCACTCCGAAGAGTTTGGCCATGAGGAAATGGCCCAATTCGTGGACGAAGACCAGGACCCCCAGGACTATGATGGTCGCTAACGCGGTTACCATAACGTTTAAAATGCTCCTGTGGGAGAAATATTACTCATAAGCGGACCGTACATACGGCTCCGCGCCTTCTAGCCCCTGCGGTTGATCAAACCGTGGGCGAAATCCCGGGCCCAGCGGTTGACAGCCAGAATCTGCTCCAGGCTCTCGAGCGGCTGAGACTGGTGGGCGTTCATAGTGGCCGCAACCGTTTCAGGAATGCCCATAAACGTCAGGCGGCCCTGAAGGAACGCGGCCACCGCCATTTCATTGGCGGCATTGAGCACTGCGGGCATGGTGCCGCCGGTTTTGGCTGCGGCATACCCCAAGGCCAACCCGGGAAAGCGGGTGGTATCGGGAGACTCAAAGGTAAGCTGGCCTATTTGGCAGAGGTCCAAGGGCGGCGAGCTCAGGGGCAAGCGCCGGGGATAGGTCAGGGCATAAGCGATGGGTAGGCGCATGTCCGGTACCCCCAACTGGGCGATTACCGAACCATCCACAAACTCCACCAGGGAATGGATGATACTCTGGGGATGGATGTAAACCCGCACCTTATCCACCGGCAGGTCGAAGAGCACCGAAGCCTCAATCACCTCAAGGGCCTTGTTCATCATGGTGGCCGAATCGATGGTGATCTTGGGCCCCATGCTCCAGTTTGGGTGTTTCAGGGCTTGAGCGGCCGTAACCTGGCCCAGGCGCTCGGCGTCCCAGGCCCGAAACGGACCTCCGGACGCGGTGAGCCAGAGGAGTCGCACATCCTCCGGGCGCTGGCCGTGAAGGGCCTGAAAAATGGCGCTGTGTTCACTGTCTACGGGGATAATGGACACGCCTTTAGCCTTGGCCGCGGCCATCACCAGGGAACCCGCGGCCACCAGGGTCTCTTTGTTGGCCAGGGCCACCGGCAGACCAGCCTGAATCGCGGCCAGCGTGGGCTCCAGCCCCACCGCGCCCACCATGGCCGAGACCACCAGGTCGGCGCCGGTTGCCACCGCCACCTCCCGGGCTCCGTCCGGACCCCAAAGCAGTTCCGGCGCCCCTTCCCGGGGCAAGAGCTCCCGCAACTGGGCTGCTACCGACTCACTCTGCACCGAAACCATGGCCGGGTGAAATTGCCGGATTTGTTCGTCCAGCACCTGCACGTTCTGGCCGGCGGCCAGCCCCACCACGGCAAACTCATCGGGGTGCTCCGCCACCACCGCCAGGGTGCTCTGCCCGATGGAGCCGGTGGAACCAAGAATAGCCAGGCGTTTCATGGAGCTGACGATGCCCTCACTTATGAAAATATAAAAAATGCGTCCGACTCGCGGCCGGCAAGGATGCATGGCTGAGGCCGCGAGCAAGTTTTCCAATATATAGAAAAAGTTATGGAACTGATTTATTTTATCTGTTCACTTCCCGGCTGTAAAGGAATTAAGGCCGGAAAGCCGGCCCAGTAAGGTTTGCCGGCCTCAACTTATGTAGGGGCGGACCTGCGTGTCCGCCCAATTGAGGGGGCACACACAGGTGCCCCCCTACAAACCTCATTAAGGATATTTGCGGAAATATTAATCCCAGGGCCAGATCCGGGCCAGGTATTCCAGCGAAGGGTCCAGGCTGCCTTCCTGATGGGGTTCCAGGGTGACGGAGGGTCGGCGCCCCTCGGCCGCCAGGTAGTCGAGAGTTTCTTTGAGGGGGACCTTTCCTGTTCCCAGGGTCAGGTGGTTGTCTTCATCCCCATGGTTGTCGTGCAGGTGCAGGTGGCCGATGACCGGGGCCAGGGTTTTGAGCCAGTACGGGAAATCGCCGGTGCTGAAGGCCAGCAGGTGGCCCACATCAAAACAAATCTGCAGGTTGGGCGCTCCAACCCGGCCCAAAACTTCCAGAAAGAGTTCCGGCTCGGTCTCGTAGACGTTTTCCAGCATCACCGTCACGCCATACGGCGCGGCCAGCGCGGCCAACTCCTTCCAGGTGGCGGCGGCTCTTGCCAGCCAGCGTTCCTGGTCCCAGCGGTAGTGCCGGGCCTCATAGCCCAGGTGGCAGACCACCGCCTTGGGCTGAAATACCGGCAGGTAGCGGAAAGCCTGGCGCAGCCGGCGGCGCGCCGCGGCCAGGACTTGATCGTCCAACGCCCCCGGGGCCAGGTCCTGAAAGGGGCCGTGCAAGGTGATATGCCGCCCGGCCCCATGAAAAGCCCGGGCCACCCGGCTAAAGGCTCCGGGCGGATAGTGCCCCAAGCTATAGGCGTCCAGGCCGATCTCCGGATTGAGACCCCGGTACAAAAACTTCTCCAGGTACCCCGCCTGCAAAAATGGAAAGGGAATATTGACCTGGACCCGGGCCACCAGGGCCGAGGCGCTAATCCCCATTGAGGCTGAACCTCAGTGAGGGTACTGGCACAACTCCACCAGGAGACCGAACGTGGCCTTGGGGTGGATAAAAGCCACCAGCGCGCCGTGAGCGCCTTCCCGAGGTTCTGCGTCGATGAGCTTAACCCCCGCGGCCTTCAATTCCGCCACCGCGGCGTGGATGTCCTCCACCTCCAGGGCCAGGTGATGGAAGCCTTCCCCTTTGTTTTCCAGAAACTTGGCCACGGCGCTGTCCGGGGACGTGGGCAGGAGCAGTTCCAGGTTGCTCTCCCCTACCTTAATAAAGCTCACCTTGACCTTCTGGGTTTCCACCACTTCGTCGCCCTTCAACTCCAGATTGAGATTTTCGGCATAGAACTTTTTAGGTGCTTCCAGGTCCTTCACGGCGATTCCCAGATGGGCGATCCGTTTGATCTTCATGAAGCTTCCTCCGCTGTGTTCAAGTATATTTTTCGCCCCGGAGCCTCAGGCGCGGGGCCACGCCACGGACCAGGGAGTCCGGGCAAATGTAATTACCCTCCCCTGGTTACCCAAACTCTTCTTGTCATCAGGCACTGGAATTATATATGATGGCGCATCGAAGGAAAAGCCCGGCGTCACCAGTGGATCATTTTTCTAAAGATTCGGGGGTGAATCTTCGAGTCATGATTTCTCAACAAGCAGGTTAAAAAATGACCAAAGATGAAATGTTTCGGCGTTTGTGCGAGCGTCTGGACACCTATAAAGAATCGGCCATCGAACTGCAGCGGGACCTGGTCTCCCGGGTGGCGCTGGGGCCGGAGGTGGGGGGCATCGGCGAGGTCGACAAGGCGACGTTCCTGATGGATCTCTTGACCGGTTGGGGCCTCAAGGTCGACGACTATCCCGCCCCCGACGACCGGGTGCCGACAGGGGTGCGCCCCAACCTGGTGGCCTATCTGCCGGGAAAAAGACCGGAAAAAGTCTGGGTTTTAAGCCACACGGATGTGGTGCCCCCTGGGGACTTAAGCCTCTGGGACTCCGACCCCTTTGTTCTTAAGGTGGACGGTGACCGTCTCTACGGGCGGGGCACGGAAGACGACCACCACGGCATCGTCATGTCGCTTATGGCCGTAAGGGCCTTCCTGGATTTAAATATTATCCCGGAGCGCACCATCGCCCTGGCGCTCGTGGCAGACGAAGAAACCGGCAATGACAAGGGCCTGATCCACCTGCTGCGTACGCAACCCCACCTCTTTTCACCGCAAGATCTGATTATCGTTCCCGATGCCGGTAGCCTCGACGGCACCATGATCGAGGTGGCGGAAAAGAGCATTCTCTGGCTGAAGCTGACGCTTTTGGGGCACCAGAGCCACGCCTCGCGGCCGCACAAGGCCAAGAATACCCTGCGCGCCGCGGCCCACGTGATCGTGGCCTTAGATGACCTGCACCGGGATTTTCCGCTGCAAAACCCGCTGTTCCGGCCTCCCATGAGCACGTTTGAGCCCACCAAAAAAGAGGCCAACGTGCCCAATATCAACACTATTCCCGGCCGGGACGTCTTCTATCTAGATTGCCGGGTATTGCCGGACTACGATCTGGCCCAGATTACCACGCGCGTCCAGGCCATTGCCACGGAGGCGGCGAAAAAATTCGGGGTCAGCGTTAACGTTGAGCCGGTGCAAACGCTGGCCAGCGCGCCCCCCACAAATCCTGAGGCTCCGGTCGTCAAGGCTTTGGAGCAGGCCATTCAGCAGGTTTATGGGCGGGCCGCCATCCCCCAGGGAATCGGGGGCGGCACCGTGGCCGCCTTCTTTAGGAAGGCAGGCCTCCCCGCGGCGGTATGGATGACCGCCAACGATTGCGCCCACCAGCCCAACGAATTTTGTTTCTTGAGCCATATCTTAGGAGACGCGAAGGTTCTGGCCTATGTGAGTTTGATGGCGGACTGAGGCTATTTACGTGCTTAAACTTTAATCAGCAAGCAACAATGCCGTTACGGCAAACGCTATAAAGGGACGACTGAACCTAGCGCTTGGGCCACAAGTTGATGTCGTCCCACAAAGAGCAATCCAGGCAATATTCCCGATGCTCGGCATCGGTGACAAAGTAGTTGTCCGGGTCCTCCGCCAGCATTTCCGCCCATTCTTCCAGGGCATCCAGGGGGTCGGTGGACCCCAGCCAGGGACGCACGGAAAACGGTTCGGAAAAACCGATATGGCGCAATAACTCCCGGGGATTATCGTCCAACACCAGGTAGGACTGAACGCCGTCATGACGACGGACAATTATGGGACAGGCCATAACACGATCTCCTCATGTCGATTATCTTATATTATTATGAAGCAGACTGCGGATAAGGCAACTCCCGTGAAAAAATCTCTCTTCCGGCACCTTCGGTCTCGGCCCTCCGGTAGGCGGGCCTGGTTAGGAGTCTTGATCCTGTGCGGCCTGCTGGGAATCTGTGCCTGCGGCCAACTCCGGCCCTACCCGGACACTTTTGACCCCCAGGCTTACAAGCCGATAGAATACCAGGATCTCCTGGCTCCGAAAGCAGCCGGACTTCACGCCGGTGATAAAATCCGGGTGAAGGCGTATTTTTGGCAATATGTGGATTATGACCCGGCCATGATCCGGAATTATTTAACCCTGCTGCGATATCCTATCCGGTGGTACCGGCTCCAATGGTTCGCTATCTACCGGACGGATGACTTGACCGGCTACTACGACCTGGCGGCCATAACGCCGGAGCTTGGCGAAAAATATCAATTACAGCGCCTGGACCCGGTCATGATCTATGGCGAACTCTCCCAACTGGGCACGGGTCTATTCCTCCAGGTCTTCCATATCGAAAAAATTGTGGAAGACTGAAGAGTAAGGCGTGCGCCTCTTGGTTGTTCTATCTCAGCAGGCCTCCCGCAGATGTCCTGCGTTTAAGCCTATCGTAGTTCAAAAATTGTTTGTTATAATTACAAGAAAATAAACAGATTATAGCGGTTGCCAAAAATTTATGCCGCTAGCTGATTTTTAAATCCCCCTAAATCCCCCTTTTTCAAGGGGGCACTTTAGAAGTAATTCCTTATAGTTCCCCCCTTTGCCAAGGGGGAGTTTAGGGGGGATTTGGAGTTTTAAAGCATCCCTCATTACTGAAAAACTTTTGGCACTCGCTATAAATTTAACCTGGGCTTTTATCCCCGCTGAGGGCATGAATGCTGAACGAAAACCGGGACAAGGGCGAACTCGCCGCCGAAATAGTGGCGCTGCGCCAAAAAGTGGCGGCCCTGGAAGCTGAGGAATCCCGTTGCCAACGGTTGTCCGAGGCCTGGCGGGATTTATGGGCCCAGTATGAAGCCATCATCGAAGCCTTCGACGGTTTCATCTATATCTGCACGCAAAACTATGAAATCGAATTTATGAACCAGCGTTTCATCCAGCGCCAGGGCGATTATCCTTTAGGACAGAAATGTTACGCCGCGCTCCATGGACGAGACCAGGTCTGCCCCTGGTGCATCAACGACCGGGTCTTTAAGGGCGAGACGGTGCGCTGGGAGGTGCAAAGCCCCAGGGACCTGCGCTGGTATGCCGTGGTCAACACCCCCATCCGGCATCCCGACGGCAGCATGTCCAAGATGGCCATGATCCAGGATGTCACGATACAGAAGCAGATGGAAAAAGCGCTCCAGGAATCGGAAGCCCGGTACCGCGGCATCTTTGAAAACGCGGTGGTCGGCATTTTCCAGAGCACTCCGGCGGGGCGCCTGCTCAGCGTCAACCCGGTGCTGGCCCGCATACACGGCTACGATTCCCCGGAAGACATGATCACCGGAGTCATGGACCTGGGCCACCAGGTCTTTGTGGATCCGTCACTCCGGGAAAAGTTGAAGCGCGAGATGGAAGAGAAGGGAGTCATCCGGGGTTGGGAGATCCAGATATACCGCAAAGACGGCAGCATCATCTGGATCTCGGTGGATGCCCGGGCCGTTCGGGACGACAACGGCGCCATCAGCTACTATGAAGGATTTATCCAGGACATCTCGGAACGCAAAAAATAAATTAAGTTGAGGGAGACACCTTCCCCGTCCTGCCCCGAAAGGCTTCTTACGCGCCCCCCAGGTAGGCCTCCAGGACCTTGGGATGGTGCCGCAGTGCTTTCGCCTGCCCCGTCAAGGCAATCTCCCCGGTTTCCAGGATATAGGCCCGATGCGCCACTTCCAGGGCCATGAGGGCGTTTTGCTCCACTAGAAGGATGGCGGTGCCTTGCTGATTGATGCGCTGGATCACCCGGAAAATCTCCCGGACCAACAGCGGCGCTAAGCCCATGGAGGGCTCATCCAGCAGCAGGAGCCGGGCCCGGGTCATCAAGGCCCGGCCCACCGCCAGCATTTGCTGTTCGCCGCCGGAAAGGGTGTTGCCCCACTGCTTCCGGCGCTCCCCCAGCCGGGGAAAAAGCTGGAAGATCTCCTCCAGGTCTTGCCGAATATCGGCGTCCCGGCGCCGGTAAGCCGCCAGGCGCAGGTTTTCCAGAACCGTCAGGTTGCCGAAGATGCCCCGGCCTTCCGGGACGTGGGCAATGCCTCGCTCAACCCTCAGGTGGGCCGGGACCGTAAGGAGGTCCTCGCCGGCCAGGGTCACCTTTCCCTTAGACGCCTGGAGCAACCCGGATATTGCCTGTAAAATAGAAGACTTCCCTGCGCCATTGGCCCCGATGAGGGTGACGATCTCGCCTGCCCCCACGTGAAAAGAGACTCCCCGGACCGCCTGGATGCGTTCGTAGGAAACCCAGAGGTCCTCCACGGCGAGGAAAGGTGGCAACGCTTGTCGGGCCAGGGCATCGTTCATGGGGTGAGGCGGCCTCCCTCCGGTGCTTGCTCCATCATCTCGCCGTCTTTGCCCAGATAGGCCTCCAACACCGCGGGGTGGTGCTGAATTTCCTGAGGGGAGCCGGTGGCGATGGTCTCGCCGAAATCCAGAACCGTGAGCCGCTGGCAGAGATTCACCACGACCCGCATCTGGTGTTCGATCATCAGGATCGTCAGGGCAAAGTCGTCTTTAACCTGGCGGATCAGCCGGATCAGGTCTTCGATCTCAGAGGAATTCATACCCGCGGCGGGCTCATCCAAGAGCAACAACCGGGGCCGGCTGATCAAGGCCCGGGCCATCTCGATGCGCCGCTGCTCCCCGTAGGGCAGGTGCCGGGCCGGGGTGTGGGCATAGTGGGTAAGGTTAAACCGTTCCAGCAACTCAAAGGCCTGGTGGGTCTGCTGTGATTCGGCCGCATGGAACCGCCGGCTGCGCGAGAGGGCATCCAACAAACCATAGCGGTGCTCGGCAAAGGCGCCCAATCGGACGTTATCCAGGACGCTCAAGTCCTTGAACAGGCGGATATTCTGAAAGGTCCGGGCGATCCCCGCGGCGGTGATGCGGTGGGACGGCCAGGCGCTGATGTCCTCGCCCTTAAACCGGACGCACCCTTGGCTGATGCGGAAGACTCCGGTGATGAGATTGAACACGGTGGTCTTGCCCGCGCCGTTGGGACCGATGAGCCCCACCAACTCGCCGGGGAAAAGCTCAAGCGAAAATATATTCAGGGCGCGCAGGCCGCCGAAATTGTGGGAAAGTTCGCTGACTTCTAATAGTGGTTGCATGCTGGTTCTCGTTCCCAAGCTGCGCTTGGGAACGTGCTACGTTTTATCTCGTCCCTAAGCTGTGCTTAGGGACGCGGCTAATGTGCCCAAGCTGAGCTTGGGCTCCCAATGCGTTCCCAAGTACAACTTGGGAACGAGGAGTTAACTACCCGGCACCAAGCTCTTTGACGCAGGAGGTCCGGAACCCCCGCCGCCGGGCTCGGGCAATTTCGGCTTGAACAACCGCGCCTCTTTAAAGCCCATGAGCCCCTGGGGCCTAAAGATCATGAGCACGACCAGCAAGAGCGGCCCCACCACCCAGCGCCAGAGGCCCAGGGGCCGCAGCAGTTCCATGAGCACCGTAAAGATGGTGGCTCCCAACAGCGACCCGGTCAGGCTGCCCACTCCGCCCAGATAGACCATGACCAGCATGTCGGTGGATTTCAGGATGGAAAAGCTCCGGGGGTTGATGAACTGCAGCAGGTGGGCGTACAAGCCCCCGGCCACCCCGGCGAAAAAAGCGGAAATGAGAAAGGCGTAAAGCTTGAGACGCCGGGTATCCACCGAGGTCAGGTTGGCGGCCACCTCGTCTTCGCGGATAGCCGTGATCCCGCGGCCGAAGTTGGAGTAGACCAGGTTGCGCAGGACCCACAGCGTCAACAGCACGCAAGCCACCACCCAGAACAGCGTGGTCAGCCGGGGCATGCCCAGATAACCCCGGGGGCCGCCCAGGCTGGGAATATTTTCCAGCACGCTCTTGACGATCATGTTAAAGGCCAGGGTGACGATGGCCAGGTAGTCGCCCCGGGTGCGAAACGACGGATAGGCCACCACCAGCCCGGCCACCGCCGCGGCCGCGCCGCCGCAGATCAGCACCGCAGGAAAGGCGAACGGCATCCAGGCCGTGGGCAATACCGCCACGGTGAGCACCGAGGCCGCGTAGGCGCCGATGCCCATGAACCCGGCGTGGCCCACGGAAAATTCGCCCATGTAGCCGTTCACCAGATTCAGGCTCAGCGTCAGAATCATATTGATCCCCACGTACATGAGGATCTGCACCACATAGGGATTGAGCAAGCCTGAGGCGGGCAAACCCCAGGCCAGAGCCAGCAGAGCGAGAGCCCCGAGCCAGATGAGCAAGCCCTTGCCTTTCATCATGCGTCGAACCTTAAGATGGAGGAGAGGGCTGGAAGAATTGGCCTGTGGCTGTGGTCACAAAAATGGCCCTGTACCCTGCTCGGTTTGCTGCTTATAAGAAAACTTCGATGGCTGTGTTGATAACCAGGTTTAAAACCCCATTGACAAAACGGTCGATCTGAACCTGAGCAAGTCCCTCTTGTTTTAAAATTACCATCTCTGCCAGATCTTTTTGCCCCATAACCAAATCTTCAAATTCTTCCTTCGACAACTTTCCCGAGGCGAGCTCTACGGTCCAGCGCTGCAACTGGGTTTGCTGGGCGCTGAGGAAATTATTGCCATCTTGCAAAGCGGCTTGCCAATATTGCTGCCCCAGTTGCTTTGCCAGGTCCACAACCCCGCCTTTCAGGGATTCCCAAAATTTATCGAAATCTGACATGGGCTGGCTCCTTTACGGCTCTTATTTTAGCTCGGAAGGTTTGATCTTTCCGCTTTCCAACCCAATGATCTGATCAAAGGCAGACCCCACCTGTATCTGCTTGTCGGCTATATGGGTTGCAAAAAGGGTGGATTTGGTTCGCCAGCGTTGCAAGAAACCTCCCAACAGATGGCGGTCAGGATCTTTTAAGATCTCCCATTGCCTTGCCGTGATGGCATTATTCGGCAGGCCTTTGGCATACTCATAGGCTTTGTCAATCTTCAGGCGCAAGGCTTCCACCTCCTTCTGATGCTGGGCATAGGGCTCGCTAGCTTTAGCCATAAGCGCCAAGGAATCAACCTTGAGGGAGGTCGCTTGCTGATAAGCTGTTTCACTGTAGGGTGAAATGGTGGCGCAACCGAGGCAGACAACCCCGATAATAATTAAGAGCACGGACGGCCAAAATCTCCGGACCCCGCCATCTTTGCCCTTAGGCACAGGCATTCCGATAATTACCTTATTATCTTTAGGTTTCATCAGCCCTCCTTCTCCTTTACCGCTACCTCTCAATAAGCATTAGTTTGCCAATAAGTTTAGATTAATTGGCTTGCAACTAAAAGAGACATTCCTCAAAGAATTAGCCGCGGCCGCCGGCAAAAAACCTTATACCCGCTCAAACACCGGCCGGCCCAGGAGGCCGGTGGGTTTAAAGACCAACAAGATCAGGAGCATGGAGAAAGCCACGAAGTCCCGGTAGGTGGAGGACGGCAGCAGCACCGGAGTGAAGACCTCCACCGCGCCCAGGATGAAGCCCCCCAGCATGGCGCCCCGGATATTGCCGATGCCCCCCACCACCGCGGCGATAAAGGCCCACCAGCCGATGCGCACTCCCATCAAGGGGTCCAGCACCGGGTAGGCCAGGCCGTAGAGCAGGCCCCCCGCCGCGGCGATGGCCGAGCCGATGGCAAAGGTGAGCGAAATGACGTGGTCCACCGACACACCCATGAGAGGCACAATGGGGCGGTTGTAGGAAATGGCCCGCATGGCCATGCCCAAGAGCGTCCGCCGCACCAAGAGGTCCAACAAAACCATGAGGACTGCGGCCATGACAATAATGAGGACCTGCAGGGGAGTGATGGTGAGCCCGGCGACCTCCCAACTGGCCATGGGAATAAGGTCCGGAAAGTGGCGGGGTTCCGGGCCCAGGATCCCTAAGGTAAAGTTTTCCAGGAAGAGCCCCACCCCCAGGGCGGTGATAACCGCTGAGACCCGGGGGGCCTGGCGCAAGGGGCGGTAGGCCAGACGCTCGATGGTCACCCCTAACAGCGCGGTTAAGAGCATGCTGAAGGTCAGCGCCCCCATAAAGACCAGTACCAGGGGCAACTTAAAGGGCAGGCCCAACAGAAAGACGGCCCCGGCCAGGGCAAGATAGGTCCCCACCATGAAGATGTCCCCGTGGGCAAAATTGATCATGGTGAGGATGCCGTAAACCATGGTGTAGCCCAGGGCAATGAGGGCGTAGACGCTCCCCAACTGCAGGGCGTTCAGGGCATTTTGGGCCAGCACCTGGAACATAAACGAATATTCCTCAATATGGGTTGTGAGAAAGCACGAGGCCGGCAACGAAGAGCCGGTCCACGCTCCACAGCCCCAAAGTTACCGCCGGGTTAAGGCTGTACCGCGGCGAAATAATTGAATTTTCCGTTCTTAATCTGAAGGATGACCGCACTCTTGACGGGGTCCCCGGTCCCCTGGAATTTCATGTTCCCGGTTACGCCTTTAAATTCTTTGATGGCGGACAGGGCGTCCCGTACCTTCTGCCGATCCAAAGACCCGGCCTGAGTGATGGCTTGACACAAGAGGGAGCCTGCGTCATAGGTAAGGGCCGCGACATCATCGGGCTTTTTGCCGTACTTCGCCTCGTAGTCCTGGATAAATTTCTGGGCCGTGGGCGTGGCGATATCCGGGGCATAGTGCGTGCTGAAAAAACTGCCCTCCAGGTCGGCCCCGCCCAGGGGCAGGAGCTCGGCGCTGCCCCAGGAATCGGAGCCGATAATGGGGCAGGTAATGCCCAACTGGCGGGCCTGCCGCACCTGGAGCGGAACTTCGTTATAGTAGTTGGGGAGAAAGAGCACGCCGGGGTTGGCCGCCTTGATAGTGGTGAGTTGGGATGAGAAATCCTTGTCGTCTTTAGTGTAGGATTGGAAGGCCACGACCTTGCCGCCGGCTGCCTCGAAGAATTTCTTGAAATACTCGGCGATGCCTTTGTTATACTCTGACGCCACATCGTAGAGCACCGCGGCGGTTTGGGCCTTGAGGTTCTCCCGGGCGAACTTGGCCATCACCTGGCCCTGGAAATCGTCGATGAAGCAGGCCCGAAAGACAAATTGCTTGCCTTCCGTGGTTTTGGGGTTGGTGGACCAGGGGCTGACCATGATCACTTTGGCATCTTCGCAAATCCGGGCGGCGGGGATGGCATTGCCCGAGGCGTTGGGGCCGATGATGGCCAGGACATTATTCTGGCTGATGAGTTTCTGAGCCGACGCGGCCGCTGATTCGGCCTTGTCTTCATTATCCTCGACCAAAAGTTTTATGGGGAACTGTTTATCGCCTGCCTTGAGACCACCGGCCTGATTCACCTGGGCGGCCATGAGTTCCGCAGCTTTTTTGCACGAATCGCCCACGGTGGGCTTGCTGCCGGTCAGTTCGGCGTTGACGCCGACGCGAATTTCTTTGGATTCTTGGGAGCCGCAGCCCCAAATTAGGCATGAGCTCGCCAACAAGATGGCCGCGGTCCAGGTGTACCGGGTCATGGCTCTCTCCTCACGGTTGAAATGATCCCAGGGCACCGCAGGTCTTCCTGGGGGTTTACCGGTTAGCAATCTACCAAAGGCGCCATTGATCCGTCAACTGCAAAGAAGCGGAGGCCGTCTGCGGCAATGGGGGCGTGGTTAAGCTCCGTGCCCGGGGCCATGGCGGAATCTCATTGTCAGAAAGCCGCTTTCGGCCTAAAATGGCTCGGGCCTGGGATGCGGGGGCATCCCCGCCGGGTACACCTGAAATTAACTTATTAAGACGATGGGGGCTACATGAACCACACCGCGGTAGACGACACGCGAGTCAGGCAACAAATCTTACGGCGCATATATCTGTTCTCCGGTCTGCCTGAAGCGGATCTGGACCCCCTGGCCCGCATGTCGGTGCGGAAAAACTTCTCGCGGGGGGCTACCATCTTTGGGGAGGGCAAGGAGGCTCAAGGCTTTTATATTCTCATTACCGGCCAGATCAAGCTGGTCAAGAGTTCCCCGGACGGGAAGGAATATATTATCCGCTTGGTGGGGGAAGGGGAGACCTTCGCGGAAGCCGCAGTATTCGGAGAAATCCCCTACCCGGTGACTGCTATTGCCTTGGAAGAATCCCAAACGCTCTTCTTTCCCAAAGCACCGTTTCTCAATCATCTGGCCGCAACTCCGGCCCTGGCCCGCAATATGTTGGCCACATTGAGTCGCTTGATGTTTCACCTGACCCAACAACTGGAGGATTTGTCCCTGAAAGAAGTATCAGCCCGTCTGGCTCGATACATCTTGGAACGCTGCGAAAATACTCATGGCACGATAGCAAAGGGTCTGCACTGTGAATTGCCCACGACTAAAACGCAGCTGGCCGCTTATCTGGGCACCATCAGCGAGACCTTGTCCCGCACTTTGTCCCGATTTAAGAGTTTGGGTCTCATAGAAGTGGATAAGGGAAAGATAACCATCATTGACCCGGTCGCTTTACAAAAGATGGCCAAGGGAACTAAATTTTGAATGGTCTTATTCCATGAGGCGTTTCACAATGGAGAAAAAAGTGAAACGGCTAATAAAAAAATTAAGTCTGATGAAAAATCCCTTGACAAGGTAAATGATAGTTACATATAACCTCCATAAAGGTTGCAGTGGAATTAATCCACGCACAGTAATTAAAATAATCCAAAAAGGAATGATCGTTATGGCTACAGAGGTACTTAAATTAACAGCCCAGATTGTCATTTCCCACGCCTCAATGAGCGAACTCACCCCCAAAGAATTAGTGGATGAAATTAAAGAAATCTACGGTGTGTTAGCTACGTTGGAAGGTGGCGAGGCTATGCTGGAAGCCGCTGCCGGGGTTGCTGAAAAAGGGCCGGAAGCCGAAGTAGTAAAGAAACCTTCGATTCCGTTGGACGAAATCGTGAAAGAAAAGTATGTCGTCTGCCTGGAATGCGGCAAGAAGATGCGGACCCTCAAGGCCCATCTGCGCAAAGCCCATCACCTGGCCCCGGCGGAGTATTTCCGCAGGTATAGTCTGGACCCGAAAAAATATCCCCTAGTTTGTAAAGAATACTCTGAGCAACGGCGGAAGTTAGCCAAAGAAAAGGGGTTAGGGGAGCGGGGTTTCCGGCGGAAAGCCAAAGCCTAGGATCTTTCGCCGGAAAGCCTTTATCAGTCCGTCAACCAGGAAGGGTGGCGTGTGCCTTGGGGACCGGGAGCGGTCCCTTTTTATTTTTTATATCACGGTAACAAAGGGGCGGACCCATGTGTCCGCCCTGGTCGCTTTCATCCTTGGAGCAGTCAGGTTTGGGATCAAGGTCCTTGAGTTTTCCGGCCAAGGGGGTTAAATTTAACGATTATGCGATTAAGTCTTAACTGGCTGGCAGATTTTGTGGACCTCACCATTGAGGCCCAGGCCTTGGCAGATCGGCTGACCATGGCCGGACTCGAAGTCGAGGGCGTGGAATCAGTGACCCCGGAGTTCTCCGGCGTGGTCGTGGGCAAGGTCTTGAGTGTAGAGCGCCACCCTCAGGCCGACCGGTTGCAGGTGACGGAAGTGACCACCGGCAGCCAAACCTACCGCGTGGTTTGCGGCGCCCCCAACGTCCAGGCGGGTTTGCTTTATCCCTTCGCGCCTATCGGAGCCACGGTGGCCGGCGGTCATAAAATTAAAGCCGCCAAGCTGCGGGGGGTGCCTTCCGAAGGCATGCTCCTGGCGGAAGACGAGTTGGGTCTGTCCACGGACCATGTGGGCCTGATGGAGATTCCTCAGGATCTGGCCCTGGGCCGCGATTTTGCCGAGGCCATGGGACTGGCGGATACAGTCCTGGAAGTGGCCATCACGGCCAACCGCGCCGATTGTTTAAGCATCCTGGGCCTGGCCCGGGAGATCGCCGCGCTCTTGGACCAGCCCCTGCGCCATCCTGAAGTCAAAGTGGCTCCCGCGGCCGCATCCATGCTCAACGCCCGGGTGACCATCCTGGACCCGGTGCATTGCCCCCGGTATGCCGCCCGCCTGCTCACCGGCCTGACCGTGAAACCCTCCCCCTTCTGGCTGCGCCGCCGCTTACAGGTGGCAGGCTTAAGGGCCATCAATAACCTGGTGGATGTTACCAACTACGTCCTGCTGGAGTTCGGCCAGCCCCTGCATGCCTTTGATTTTCAGCGCCTGCGCGGCGGGGAGATCGTGGTGCGCCTGCCCAAGGCGGGTGAGAGTCGTTTCGCCACCTTAGACGGCGTCGAACGCGAGCTTAATCACGAGACCTTGCTTATCTGTGATGCCGAGGGCCCTGTGGCCCTGGCCGGGGTCATGGGCGGCCTGGATTCTGAAGTCACCGCGGCCACCACCCAGGTATTGATCGAAAGCGCCTATTTCAATCCCCGCACCATCCGCCGGACTAGTAAGCGCCTGGGGCTCAGCACCGAGGCGTCTTACCGCTTCGAGCGCGGGGTGGACCCCGACGGGCTGATCCATGCCCTGGAACGGGCCACCCAGCTCATGTGCCAGGTGGGGGACGGCGCGGTGGCGGCCGAACGCCTGGATGAATATCCCAGCCCCATACAGCATCCCCGGTTAAACCTCAGGGTGTCCCGGGCCAATCAGGTGCTGGGCACCGATTATTCTTCGGAGCAAATGCTCCACTTACTGCGGCGGCTCCATCTCCCTGCCCTGGCGGTAGACGCCGAAAACCTGGCGCTCCAGGTGCCCTCCTTCCGCGGCGACCTGGAACGGGAAGTGGACCTCATCGAGGAAATCGCCCGCCTGGGAGGCTTTGACAATATCCCGGTGACCCTCCCCCACGGGGTGGTGGCCACCCGCCGGCCCGGCCCCGAGGCGCGCCTGGCGGAGGTGGCCAAAGATCTGCTCCTGGGCCAGGGGTTTTTTGAAATAGTTACTTACTCCTTCCAGCCCGACCGTTTGGGGAGCCTGGTGGAGGCGGACCCGGACGCGCCGGTTTTGCGCCTGGCCAACCCCTTAAGCGAAGAGCAGGCCAGGATGCGTTGCTCGCTGCTGCCGGGATTACTGGACACGCTGCGCCGCAACGCCTTGCAGCAGGCCCAGGATGTGCGGCTGTTCGAGCTCTCCAAGGTCTTTAACCCCCGGCCCGGAGAGGACCAGCCCAAGGAGGAACACTGGCTCACCGGACTGTTGTACGGCGTCCGGGAAGAGGCAGGCTGGAATTCTAGCCGGGACCCGGTCAATTTCTTTGATCTGAAGGGTGCGGTGGAGACCCTGTTGGATGGGCTCTTGATCCCCGACGTCACCTTCAGCCCCGAGGGCCTGCCGGGATACCTGCGCTACGGTGCGAAAGTCTTTTCCGGTAAGCGCGAACTGGGCGTCCTGGGAGAACTAAAGGGGGGAATTGGCGACAAACTGGACCTGGCGGGCGAGATCTACGCCTTCAATCTCGATTTTGCCGCCCTATGCCAGGCCGCAGTACCCCCGCTCTTTACGCCGCTCCCCCGCTATCCCGCGGTCTACCGGGACATCGCCCTGGTGCTGCCGGAGGCCGTCCCCGCGGCCCGGGCTGCCGAGGCCCTGTACTCGCATGGCCACCCCTGGCTGGTGGAAGTCCGCCTCTTTGACGTCTATGTCGGCGACCCCGTGCCTGAAGGCAAGCGTTCTCTGGCCTTTCGTCTGTCTTATCGCGACCCGGAACGGACTCTCACCGACGATTTGGTAAACAAACATCATCAGAAAGTGGTTACGGCCTTGGAGCAAGAGCTGGGTGCGGAACTGCGTTAGAGACTCTTTGTAATAACCTTGGGCGCGCCGATCATCTCCGGGTGCGCCCAAGATGTTGCCAAGCCAGAGAAAAAAGCTCCTTCCAATTTGCCCACCTCTGTTTTATCATCGTTACATCTTGATTCGGGATAAACTATCCCTAGGAGACCCCATGGACATCCTCGCCAGCCTGGCTCCCATCTTTAAGCCCAAAAGCATCGCGGTCATCGGCGCCTCCACCGCCCCCGGCAAACTGGGCCACGACATCCTGGCCAATCTGAAAAACGGCGGCTTCCCCGGCCCTTTATACCCCATCAACCCCAAGGCCGAGGAAATCCTGGGCCTCAAGGTCTATAAGGCCATCGCCGACACGCCGACGGCCCCGGAGCTGGCCGTAGTGGTGATTCCCGCCAAAATCGTGGCGCCCACGTTGGAGCAATGCGCCGCCAAAGGCGTTAAGGCCGCCATCGTCATTACCGGCGGTTTTGCCGAAGCGGGCCCTGACGGAGAGCGCCTCCAAGACGAGCTGGCCCAGGTGGTGCGCCAAACCGGCCTCCGGGTTATCGGCCCCAACTGCCAGGGGGTCAATATGCCCCATGAAGACATGTGCGCCTCCTGGCCGCTCATCACCACCAAAGGGCGCATCGCGTTTGCGTCCCAGTCCGGCACCGTGGGCGCAGCCTTCCTGGATATGGCCGCGGCGGAACACCTGGGCGTGAGCGGCTTCGTGTCGCTGGGCAACCGGGTGGACGTGGACGAAGCCGAGGTGCTCATGTACTTCAACCGGGACCCCCACACCCAGGTCATCGCCCTCTATCTCGAAGGGGTCAAGCGGGCTTCCTACTTCCTGGACGCCTTGCACGAGGCCGAAAAACCGGTGGTCATCCTTAAAGCGGGCCGCACCATTCAGGGAAGCAAGGCCGCGGAATCCCACACGAAATCCATGGCCGGGGCCGACGCCATCTACGACGCCCTGTTCCGCAAGTACCGGGTGCACCGGGCCGACACCCTGGAGGAACTCTTCGATTTTTCCAAAGCCCTGGCCTATCTCCCCAAGCCTAAGGGCCGCAAGCTCATGATTACCACATCCTCCGGCGGCGCCGCGATCCTGGCCATCGACGCAGCCGAGAAAAGCGGTCTGGTGGTCCCGGAGCTCAACTCCATCTTAAAAGAACGGCTGCGGGAGATGCTCCCGGCCCACTGTGCGGTGGGCAACCCGGTGGATTTAACCGGCGACGCCATCAGCGCCCCCGATCTCTATAAAAAGGTTATGGAAAAAACCCGGGATGAGTACGACTCCCAGGTGGTGATCTTTGGGGACCCCATCCCCGGGGCCTTCGAACAGGTCACCCCCGGCGCCAGCGAATTGGTGATCTATCTGGGCGGCGCCGACGTGGAGCGGGCAGAACGCCAGAAGTTTTATAAAGCCGGCATCCCCGTTTATCCCACTCCGGAGCGGGGAATTAAGGCCTTGGCCCAGTTTTCCCGGTTTGAGCCTCATCCGGCCCCGGCTCCGGCCCGTCCCAAGGTGGCGGTCCCGGAAGGCTTGCGTCTGCTGCCGCCTCCGGAAGCCGTAAGCCTGCTGGCCAAAGCCGGCATCCCCACCGCGGCCGCGCCCCTGGCCCTGGATGCCGACCAGGCGGTAGCCTTGGCCCAGCAATTCGGTTACCCGGTGGCCATGAAGATCTCCTCGGCGATGATCGCCCATAAAACCGATATGGGCGGAGTCTACCTGGGGCTGGCAAACGATGACGAAGTCCGCCAGGCCTACCAGGAGATCATGGACGCCACCCAACTCTACGAGCGCTGGGCCACCATCGACGGCGTCAGTATCTCGCCCATGGCCAAACCCGGCGGCCTGGAGGTCATCTTAGGGACCATCACCGATCCTCAGTACGGCCCCACCCTGATGTTCGGCCTGGGCGGCGTCAACGCCGAAATTTATCAGGATGTGACCTTTTGCCTCCTGCCCGCGGATGACGCTGAATTGGAAGATATGATCAAGCGGGTCAAAGGCTACCCCCTGCTCACCGGCTACCGGGGCCAGCCCCCCCGGGACACCGCCGCGCTCCTCGCCGCCATGAAGGCCCTGGCCATCTTCGCCGGCAAACACCCGGAACTGGACCAGATCGAACTCAACCCGTTGCTCCTTTACACCAAGGGCCTCTTTGCCGTAGACGTGCGCATCTTTTCCCGGCTTTAGGCGCTGGGGAAGGCGAGGAAAGTAAAGATTGTGCGGGGAGAGGGCCAGGGACTTCATCCCTGCCCTCTCCCCACACCCCCTTCCCAACCCGCATAAGGGGAGGCCGGGGAACCGGGGCCTGGGATCCCACTTTCCCGGCTCAAAGGTAAAAATGCAGGGTGCGCACCGCGCACCATTAATCAAATCCCGGTGGCACAGGCGTCTCGCCTGTGCTAATCTACCATTATCTCTATCTTTTCAGAGGACAGGCGCATGAAGCCCATTAAAGTTATTGTCGAAAAACATCCGGACGGCTATATCGCCTACCCCTTGGGATTAAAAGGCGTGGTGGTGGGAGAGGGTGAAACCTATGAGGAAGCCATGGCAGATGTCAGGTCAGCCATAGGTTTTCATATCGAGACTTTTGGACCGGAGGTTCTGGAGATTGATCCCCCAATTCTGGAGGCCTTTGTCGCTGAAACCGCAATTGATATTTCGTGATGAAGTTTCCGATTGATGCCCCCAAAAAGAAAAAAATAATTAGGGGTCTGGTCGGGAAATATTTATTATTAGCTCCATGAAGAAGTTTCCGGTCGATGCTCCTAAATCAAGGGTGATAAAAGCCCTCGAGATTTTAGGCTTTAAACTGGTGCGTGAAAGAGAGCATCTGGCTCTGCTCCGATTTAATCCCGACGGTAGCAAAACCCCGCTTACCATGCCTAATCATCCCTATATCAAATCATCCACCTTAAGAACTATCTGCACCCAGGCAGGAATCTCCCGAGAAGATTTCTTGGCTGCCTATGATAAAAGCTAAATGTCCCCTCTAGAATTCTTTCGCCTGCAAACCCGCCAGGAAGTCCTGGCCCTCTACGACCGCTTCCCGCCGGTGGGGGTGGAGGAGGTAGAGTTGGCCGCAGCCCTGGGCCGGATTCTGGCCGCACCCATCGCCGCGCCGGAAGATGTGCCCGGATTCTTACGCTCCACCATGGACGGCTATGCGGTGCGGGCTAAAGATACCTTCGGGTCCAGTGTGGGCGCGCCGCAATACCTGGAAATCAAAGGCGAGGTGCCCATGGGGGTGGCCCCCGAGTTGGGGATTGCAGGTGGTGAAACCCTGCGGGTGCCCACCGGCGCCATGTTGCCGGAGGGCGCGACTGCTGTGGTGATGCTGGAGTACACCGCGGAGCACCCGGACGGGACCCTGGAGGTGCGCCGGGCCGTGGCCCCCGGAGAAAATGTCCTGAAACCCGGAGAAGACGTGGCCCGGGAAGAAGAGCTCTTCCCCGCCGGGCGGCGTCTGCGCCCCCAGGAGATCGGCCTCCTGGCCGCCTTGGGGGTAACACGCCTATCGGCTTATAAAAAACCCCGGGTGGCCATTCTTTCCTCCGGGGATGAGATTGTGCCCCTTAACGAACGGCCCGGTCTCGGTCAGGTCCGGGACTCCAATGCTTATCTGGCCGCGGCCCAGGTGGCGGAATGGGGCGGCTTGCCCTTAGGCCACGGCATCATCCCCGATGATTTTGCCGCCCTGAAAGGATCTCTGGCCACGGCCCTTAAGGGAGCCGACCTGATCCTGATCTCCGGCGGCAGCTCCGTGGGCACCCGGGATCTGACCTTAAGCGCCATCCAGGCCCTCCCCGGGGCCGAGGTCCTGGTGCACGGAGTAGCGCTCAGGCCCGGCAAACCCACCATCCTGGCCTCCCTGGGGCCGGGGAACCGCACACCTCTTTTGGGATTGCCGGGGCATCCGGCCTCTGCCGCGGTAGTTATGGAAGTCCTGGGTCGTCCCCTGCTGCTGCGCCTGGCCGGGTTTACCGACCAAGCTCCCTGGGGGCGCACCCTAACCGCCAAACTGTCCCGCAACCTGGCCGGGGCCACGGGCCGGGAAGACTACGTGCGGGTGCGCCTGCGCCGCGCGGATGACATCCTTTGGGCCGACCCGATCCTGGGGCCGTCCGGTCTCCTGTCCCCCCTGGTGAAGAGCGACGGCCTGGTAATGATCCCTCTGGGGGTGGAAGGCCTCTTCAAAGGCGAAGACGTGACGGTGCGGCTCTTCGGAGGGGCTTGAGGCAACCGGTCCGTATTGGCTCCGCCCCGGCCTCTGCCCTTTGCCATCAGCAAAAAGACCTCCCCCAAGGCAATATTCCTTTATCCCAAGACCCTGATTATCCGATATAAGTATAAGCGATTGCCAAAAGTTCTTTCCTCTTATTCCCTTCTCCCCTTGTGGGAGAGGGCCAGGGTGAGGGGGGTTAATAAGAAAATAAGGAAAAACTTTTGACAATGACCACAACTGAGCGCTGGATGTGTATCAACGAGTTGTCCGGCTCACTTACTCTGCTTACTGGTGATTTCGTGAAATCCACTCTTCCCCGACCTCTCATCACCCTGCTCACCGATTTCGGAACCCGGGACGCTTACGTGGCATCCATGAAAGGCGTCATCCTCAGCCTCAATCCCGAGGCAGTGTTGGTGGATCTCAGCCACGACATTCCTCCCCAGGATGTGTGGGCCGGGGCCCTGATTCTGGCAGCGGCGGCGCCCTATTTCCCTCCCGGCACCATTCACCTGGCCGTGGTGGATCCGGGGGTGGGCGGTCCTCGCCGAGCCCTGGCCGCTCACAGCCGAGGGCACTTCTGGGTGGGGCCGGATAACGGCCTCTTCCACCTGATCTTCCGTCAAGCCTCCCCTCTGACCATCATATCCCTGGAAAATCCGGTCTATTTCCGTCCCCAGATATCAGCCACCTTCCATGGCCGGGACATCTTTGCCCCCGTGGCGGCCCACCTTTCCTTGGGGGTGGACCTGAACCGGTTAGGGCCCGGGATCACTGATCCCGTTCTCCTGGATTGGCCCGAACCTTCGTTCGGCCCGGAGGCCATCCGGGGGGAGATTGTTTATGTGGACCATTTTGGCAATCTGGTAAGCAATGTCAGCTATAGTGAGTTCGCAGCCTGGCGGGGGAATCAAGCCATAAGACTTCAGATGGGTCCTGTCACGATCCAGGGCCTGGCCCGGACATACAGCGACGGAGCTCCCGGAGAATTCCTGGCTCTGGTGGGCAGCCACGGGTTTCTCGAAATCGCCTGCGCCATGGATAATGCGGCCCGGCGCCTGAACGCCGGAGTGGGTCTGACGGTTACGATTCGCCAGGGCTAATCAGGACACGGAATAACGTGCTAAAAACGACAATTTATCCGATATAACCTTGACCCGGCCGAGGATGATAATTATTCCTAAAGAAGAGTTTTGAACGGGTTTGAACTTCCCGAAGGCTGGGCTTTGGCGGGTCGGTCTTCAGGGGCCGGCAACCAAACGAAGCAGAGGGAGGAAATGATACCCCATGGACGTTCTGATGCTATCTCGCCTGCAGTTTGCGGCGGCCACCTTTTTCCACTTTCTTTTTGTACCCCTGACCTTGGGTCTGTCCATCCTCATCGCCATCATGGAAACCATTTATGTCCGGACCGGCGATGAGGATTACCGGCGCATGGCTAAATTTTGGGGCAAAATCTTTCTGGTGAACTTTGCCGTGGGGGTGGTAACCGGGATTACCCTGGAATTTCAATTCGGCACTAACTGGTCCCGCTACTCCCGGTATGTGGGGGATATCTTCGGGTCGCTATTGGCCATCGAGGCCACCCTGGCGTTTTTTCTGGAGTCCACTTTCCTGGCGGTCTGGGCCTTCAGCTGGGATCGCCTCTCCCCTCGCTTCCACGCCGTCTGCATCTGGCTGGTGGCTTTCGCCTCCAACCTTTCGGCTGTCTGGATTCTGATCGCCAACTCTTGGATGCAGCATCCGGTGGGCTATGTGCTGCGCAACGGCCGGGCCGAAATGAATGACTTTTTGGCCGTGGTCACCCAGAGATTTGCCATTCAACAATTTTTGCATACCGTGAGCGGGGCTTATATCCTGGCGGGCTTCTTCGTCATGGGGATCAGCGCTTATCACCTGCTGCGGCGGCAGAACACGACCTTTTTCACCAAGTCCTTCCGCCTGGCCCTGGGCTTTGCCCTGATCTTCTCCATAGTTGAGATCGTCCAGGGGGACCTGCACGGCGCCGAAGTAGCCAGGATTCAACCTACCAAACTGGCGGCCATGGAATCCCTCTGGAATACTCAGGCCGGGGCCCCCATGTACCTGTTTCTGATCCCCGATCCGGCCCGCGAAAAGAACCTGATGGAGTTCGGCCGCATCCCCAACGGCCTGAGCATGTTGGCCTACAAGGACCCCCAGGCCGTGGTCAAAGGCCTCAAGGATTTCCCCAAGGATGACCGGCCGCCGGTGGCCCTGACCTTTGTCGCTTTCCGGCTCATGGTAGGACTGGGGTTCCTCTTTGTCCTCCTCACGGTGGTGGGCTGGTTCAAGCGCAAAAAACTGGAGAATAGCCCGGGCTACCTGAAGCTGATGCTTTATGCCATCCCGCTGCCCTACATCGCCCTGCAGGCCGGATGGATAGTGGCGGAAGTGGGCCGGCAGCCCTGGATCGTCTACGGCCTGATGCGCACCTCCGACGCCGTGTCTCCCATCGCCGCCTCCCAGGTGTGGGTGAGCCTGGTGGCCTTTATCCTGGTCTATTCGCTCTTGGGCGCGGTGGCGTTTTATCTGATAGCCAAATTTGCCAAGCAAGGGCCGGAACCAGCTCCGGCCGTCACTGCGGGGGAGGTCTCCTAATGTTGCCGATTATCTGGTTTATTCTCTGGGGCGTCTTGTGGGCGGTTTACTTTATGCTGGACGGCTTTGATTTGGGTATGGGGACATTCATGCCCTTTCTGGCCAAAAATGACACCGACCGGCGGGTGATCTACCGGGCACTGGGGCCGTTTTGGGATGGCAACGAAGTCTGGCTCATCACCGCAGGCGGGGTAACCTTTGCCGCCTTCCCCGCCACCTATGCCGTGATGTTTAGCGGCCTCTACTCAGCCTTGATGCTCATTCTCTTCGCCCTGATTTTAAGGGGGGTCTCCATTGCCTTCCGGGGCCAGGTGGATGATCCCCGCTGGCGGCGCCTGTGGGATACCGGCTTCTTCCTCGGCAGTTTTCTCCCAGCCCTGCTCTTAGGGGTGGCCTTTGCCAATCTCTTCAAAGGGCTTCCCATTGATGCTGAAGGCATCTTTCAGGGAACCCTGTTCACTCTGCTCAATCCCTACGGCCTCGCCGGCGGCATCCTCTTTGTACTGCTCTTCATCGTCCACGGCGCCCTCTGGCTGGCCGTTAAATCCCACGGCGACCTGCATCATAGGGCCGGCAACCTGGCGGCCAGAACCTGGCCCGTGCTCTTGATCATGGCCGTGCTCTTTCTCTTGGCCACCGTAAAATGGACCTCGCTTTTTGATAACTATGCCGCCCGGCCGGTGCTGCTCATCATTCCGGTGGTGGCAGTGGCGGCCCTCATCGCCATGCGGGCCTTTATCAAAAAAGGCCTGTGGTGGAAGGCCTGGTTCGCTTCCAGCCTGACCATCGTGGGTATCACCCTGTTTGGCGTAGTGGGGCTGTTTCCCGACCTGCTCAAATCCAGCCTCAACCCGGCCTACAGCCTGACCGCGTTTAACTCGTCTTCTTCACCCCTGACGCTCAAGATCATGTTGGGCGTGGCGCTGACCTTCGTGCCTCTGGTCATCGCTTACCAGATCTGGGTCCATTTCCTCTTCAAGGACAAGGTGAAGCCCGAAGACCTGGCGCAGGAAGAGGGCTATTGACCGCTCAATGCCTCAATAATTGCTCAGTGATCATGGCCGATTAAATTGGCCACCCTTTCGAAAATGAAAAATTCCGTAGGGGCGGGTTTTAAACCCGCCCCTACGCCTTTCATTATAAAAAGCCAAGAGGCCGCACGGTCCATGATCCGGACCGTGTGGCCAATTTATTTATATTTATATTGCCGGTAGCCGCAGGCTTTAGCCTGCGCCGGTAGGCCTGGGGGGGCCAGGAATCATGTCATGGGGCCGGCAAGATTCCCCCTAAGATTTTCCTTGTATAAACAACAGTTCTATGTAAAATTTGTTTATACTACTTTACTTATAGACTGAGTTATGCCCCGAGGAAAAGCTAAATATATCCGTTGTGAAGGAGACGGAGGGGACCTCTTTTTGATCAACGAGGTCTCCCGGCTGGTCAACCTCTCCCAGAAACGCATCCGGGAATATGAAAAAGAAGGGTTTATCAAACCCTTAAGGGAGAAGAACACCAACAACCGGCTCTATTCCAATTTTGATGTGTCCCAGATCAATCAGATCAACAGCCTTATCCACGATCGGGGCTTCACCCTGGCGTGCCTGCGCAACCTCATGGTCCTGGCCCCTTGTTGGAATATCTACGATTGCGACAAGAAAGAAGCCTGTCCTGCGTTTCAACTCCCCTGGCGGCCCTGTTATGAAGTGCGCGAATATCGCGGCACATTGTGCGAGGGTCCTTGTCCCCGCTGCGCCGTCTATCTCAACCGCGCCGTCAAGAGGGAAAAAATCCTGCAAAAATATACTCTTGAGCCTTGAACGCACCGCCGTCTGCCCCGCCAACCTCAGCCTCCTCTCCTGCGCCCGAAGAAAAGGCCATCGCTATCGTAGGGCCGTCTAACTCCGGCAAGACCGAACTCACGTGTGGCTTGCTCAAGTGGTTTGCCGCCCAGAATCTCAAGGTGGCAGTCCTGAAGCACTCCCACAAACAATTTCTGGGGGATGAAAACAAAGATACCGGGCGCTACCGCGCTGCGGGGTCGCGGCTGGTGGCTTTGGCGGCCCCGGGCCTGCTCCAGATTAACCGATCGTCTCCCGGCGAGCCATCGCTTGCGGGGATCCTGTCCCAACTGGCTCCTGAGGTCGACTTGATCCTGGTGGAGGGCTATAAGACCAGCGACCTCCCCAAGATCGGGGTGGTGGGGCCTGACGTTCCCCCAGCCCTGCCGGACTATCCCCGCCAGGTCGCCTGGGTCAGTTCAACGCCGCTCGCCACGGACCTGCCGGTCTTTCATCCCGGACAAGTGGCTGAAATCGGCCGCTTTATTCAAACTCAGCTTGGATGCTCTGAGGTCCGATGAGGCCGTATAAAATGGTGGCACAGGCGTCTCGCCTGTGCTAATGGCTGCGGCTCCCCAAATTGGCTATTATAGCGTTTGCCAAAAGTTTTTTCCGTAATAGGAGACACCTTAACACCCCAAATCCCCCCTACCCCCCTTTGGCAAAAGGGAGAACTATAAGGAATTACTTATAAAGTCCCCCTTTGAAAAAGGGGGATTTAGGCAGCAGTGTCCGGTTTGGTTTTTGCAAATGAGGAAGTTCGTTGGGCGTAGTCCAACAGCTCAAAAATTCGCTGCGCACTTCCGGCTCCGAGAAGATTACTTCCCCCTCACCCTAACCCTCTCCCCCATTGGGGAGAGGGGAAAAAGTGGAACCGATTTAATGCCTTATGGTTACTAAAACGGCCACATC